>JAWETZ010000001.1:0-174256 GCA_032480835.1 Streptococcus mitis | reverse complement strand
AAGCCGACTATGATTCCGAATGAATCACCGACAGCAGAATCTCTTCCAGAGTACCCGTTAACCTTCACTGACGAAATTCGAGTAGATAAAATCAACTTCGCAGTTCGTGAAGAAGAAACAGACGAACTTGTTCAAGGCAGTCGTAATATTGTAACCCCGGGAGTTCAAGGTGAGCGTACGATTAAGACCCGTATCTACAGCTCCAATGGTCAGGAAATTGACCGTCAAGAGTTGTCAAATGAGGAGACCTTATTCCCAGTTACCCAGATTGTTAAAGTTGGAACAGCTAAGCCGGCTATGGTTCCGAATGATGCACCGCAAGCAGCTTCTTTAGAAGAGTTCGACTTAATTACACTGCATAATTTATTGACAGAAGCAAATCAGATTAAAGCAGAGGCACGTTATTTCAATGATGATCAAAGTCATCAATCTAACTATGATTCTGCATTGATGGCAGCTCAGGCGATTCTTACTCAATCCCAAGCCAGTCAAGCAGAAATCAATCAACTGGTGGAACAAATCAAACAGGCTAAGGCGCAATTAAGCGGTCTTGAGGTTGTCAAAACGGCTCTTCAGACTGAGTACGATTTAAATGTCACTGTTAAAACTTCTGCTAAATATAAGAATGCTGATTCAGATAAGAAGACAGTTTATATAGAGCAATTGGCTAAGTCAGAAATAGTTCTAAATAGTCAAACGGCTACACAAGTACAAGTCAACCAAGTTCTTGCTAGTCTGCAAGCCGCTAAAGAAGCACTCAATGGAGTGCCGAAAGTCAAGCCAACAGTTTCGATTCTAAGTCTGACTGAAAATGCAGATGATAAGTCGGTTACGGTCCAATATAGATTGGAAGACCAAACAAAGTCCTTACGTTCAGCCACTGCAGAATTATATCAGGGGGATAAGCTTGTTCGTACTCTTCCAATCACTAATTTCGATGATAGTCTAAAAATTGGAGAGTTGGATTACTACACAGCTTATACTTTGAAAACCAAGCTGACCTATGAACTGGACAATGGTAGTTTCACTGAATTTGAAACAGACAGTCGTGACTTTGAGTTAGAATATAAGAAGATCTCTTTCCGAGATGTTGATTCAGTTGAGTTTTACAGTAAAGATAATGGCCAATATAAGCGATTGGTATCAATGAGTTCCATGCCTAAAGATCTGTCAAACTACTTTGTCAAAGTCAAATCAAGTGAAGCTAAGGAAATGCTTCTCCCAGTTCATAGTATTTCTGAAATCCAAAAAGACGGAAAAGATGTTTATAGGGTAACAGTCTTGTTGCCTGAGCTTGTTCAAGAAGGTGAGACAGGCTACAAGTCTGGCTACGACTTCTATATTAGTAAATCAGTTTCTAGTCAGCAAAATGTTTACACTAGCTTTGCTGGATTGATAGATGCTATGAAGAAAAATATGGCTAGTAATTATGTTTTGGGAGCTGATTTGGATGCTAGTGAGGTTAGTCTGGCACCTGCGGATTATGTCTATCTCAGAGGGAACTTCACAGGCAGTCTGACTGGAAATCATAATGGTAAGCAGTATGCTATCTATAATCTAACTAAGCCTTTGTTCGAAAACCTCAAGAGTGGTTCTTCTGTTTCTGGTATGGATTTGAAGGATGTCAATATTGTGGGTAGCTATGACTCTGCTGCCTTAGCTCGGAGTGCAGAAAATGCTCGAATTACAGATGTTTCTGTCCAAGGTAAAGTATCGGTGATAGGCAATGCTTCTAATGTGGCGGGGCTGGTTGTTAGTGCTACAAACACACAAATTTCCAACAGTTCCTTCACTGGTGTCATCCAGGCAAACGAGAAACAGGGCAAAGAATATAATGTTGGTGGTTTGGTTGCTAACCTTAAGGGAGGAGATTCCTTGCTCAGTCAAAGCAGAGCAGATGTGACCATCTTAGCAGGCGCTAGAGCCAATAACCAACGATTCGGCGGTTTGGTCGGTCGTTTGGAGAACAATGCCCGTATCAGTCGTTCTTATGTAACTGGAAAGATTCAAAATACTACTAAGAATGGTCAGATTGGCGGTATCGTAGGATCCAATTACTTCAATGGCTTGGTTGACAATGTTATCAGTAATATTAGTGGTACGAATGTTTATAGTATTTCTGGAGATCAAGCTTACAATAATGACCGTATTACGGAAGCTTATGTCGTTGAAGGGAATCAAACGCTGGAAAATGACAAGTTTGTCACTTCAACACTGACTCTGAACGAGGCAGAAGAGAAGCTAGCTAGTTTAGATATTACGACAAATCTAGAAGACACGAATCTTAACCTTTATTCTGTTAACTATGCTCAAGAGAAGAATGCTCGAGAAAATCGTTTGATAGCTTATTCCAATATGGAAAAACTCCTTCCGTTCTATAACAAGGAGACAATCATTAGCTATGGAAATAAACTCCCAGATCATCATAAGCTCAATACAGAATATTTGTTGGATGTTGTTCCAATGAAAGGTGACCAGATTATCACTGATATTAATAGTAATAAGGCGTCTATTGACCGTTTGATGTTACACTTCGAGGATAATACGGTTGATTACCTGAATTTGACTTATAAAGGAGAGTTTAAGAACCAAGCAATTGCAGAATACAGTGTAAATGGCTTAGATCTCCTTTATACACCTGAAGCTTTCTTATCAGACTATAGCAGAGTTCTGAATCAAGTACTGCCAGAGTTGAATAAGGTAGTTCTTGACTCACCAGCCATGCGAACTGTTTTAGGTGTGAATGCTGACACTTCCTTGGATGATCTTTATCTTGATACATCCTTTGAACAAGTCAAGACCAAGCTCTCAGAAGAGTTACGCAAAGTTCTGGCTATGGATAAGTCAATCAATACTGAAGGCAATGTTGTGGCTGACTATGTAGCTCACAAGATTACAGCCAATAAGGAAGCCTTCTTGCTTGGGCTTACCTATCTTAACCGTTGGTATAATATTAGTTATGATAATATTAATGTCAAAGATTTATCTGCTTATAAGTTTGATTTCTTTGGCAATCATAGTGCTTCAACGATAGACACCATTATTTCACTAGGTCAGTCAGGAATGAATAATCTTAAAGCTAAGAACAATTATTTAGCTTATGATGCTTCGCTCTCTGAAGCGACTGGTAAGCGTGGACTTTTCAATTATTTGGAAAATTACCGTCAAATCTTCTTGCCATACAAGACAAATAATGAATGGCTCAAGACCAATACAAAAGCTTATATCGTAGAGTCTAAGTCAGATATAGCAGAGGCTAGAAAACTTCAGGATACAGCTGAAGGCAAGAGTAAGTATTCTGTCGGCGTTTATGATAAGATTACTGCTGATAATTGGGAATATAAGGGCATGCTTCTACCGCTCTTGACTATGAGTGAGAAAGGTGTCTATGTTATTTCCAATATGTCCACTATTTCCATGGGTGCTTATGATCGTTACAGAGATGTTGTCGATGGTAAGGTAAGGACAGATGCAGAGTTGGTAGAATATGTCGAGGATAGAGTTAGAAAATCAGCTGAATATCAGCGCGATCATTATGATTTCTGGTACAAGATTCTAAGTCCAGAAAGCAGGGACAAGCTTTTCCGTTCCGTACTAGTTTACGATGGATTCCTAATGAAAGATAGTACTGGTCAAAGATATTGGGCTCCAGCTAATGATAAGAAATCGTTAGCTATGCAGGAGTTCTTTGGACCAGCAGGCAAGTGGTATCCAAGTAAGGGCTACAATGCCTATGCTACAGGAAGTGTAACCCACTTTGACGCTGCTCGTTTATTGGAAGACTATGGTAACTCTGTTTATACGCATGAAATGACCCATAACTCTGACGGCGGCATCTACTTTGAGGGCAATGGTCGTCGTGAAGGTCTGGGAGCTGAACTCTATGCTCGAGGACTCTTGCAATCTACTCCAACCCCTGACGAACCAACTATTACTCTTAATACCCTCTTCAAGGTGGATAAAGATTCTAAGACACGGATGCATACCTATAATTTCAAAGAGCGTGTTCAAAACGCAGCAGACTTGCAACACTATGTTCATGGTATGTTTGATATGATCTATACACTCGATTACTTAGAAGGTACTTCTATGCTTAAGCAGAGTGATGATGCTAAGCTTCAGTGGTTCAGAAAGATGGAAAATTACTACATTACAGATAAGTATGGTAAGGAAACCCATGCTGGTAACCAGACACGAACCTTCACTGCAGAGGAAATTAAGCAGCTAACTAGTTTCTACTCTTTGATTGAGAATGATGTGATTACGCGTCGAGAGAATAAGGATAGTGGTAAATATGGACGGAATGGCTACCTCAGTCTTAGCCTCTTCTCACCAATCTACTCAGCCTTGAGCAATCCTAAAGGGGCGCCAGGGGATGTTATGTTCCGACGTACGGCTTATGAGTTACTGGCAGCCAAGGGATATCATGAAGGATTTGTTCCTTATGTTTCTGGTAAGTACTCTAAGGAAGCCTTTGATGAAGGTAAGAAAACGTGGGACGGATGGTCTGGAAGGGATGTAGGTCTAGTGACAGACCAAAAAGTTTTGGAAAATGTATTTAAGGGCGAATATGACTCTTGGGTAGCTTTCAAGAAGGCCATGTATAAGGAACGAATTGATCAGCTGACAAAGCTTAAGCCAATCACTATTGAGTACGAACTTAGAAATCCAAATAGTACTAAGAAAGTAACTATTCGTTCTTACGCACAGATGCAGAAACTGATGGATGAAGCAGTAGCAGAGGATGTAGGTAACATTACTAATGCGACTAGCCGTGTTGAATCTAGTTGGGTCAACTTGCTCAAGAAAAAGATTTACAACGCTTATCTTCGTGAGACAGATGATTTCAGACAGTCTATATTTAAGAAATAAGGAATTTTATATTTCTTCAATTAAATTTTATGGTAGTTTTCTCAGTTTTTAAGTGATGAATATCTAATATCTATCGCGAAAATACTTGATAAGAGCGCCATGGAATGACTAATGAGAAAAAGCATTAGCTAGATAGTTTCTTAAAAATGAAATCTCTAGAAGAAAACAGTTTTCTATAAAGCGAATGATGAAATAATAAAAAATTAAGCAACGGCCTTGTTCCTCATTTTAAGAGGGGTAAGGTCGTTCTTGTGCTGTTTAACACTTTGTTAGTATTCGTTTCCTGAGCCAATACTCTCCAAAAATCTCTTCAAACCACGTCAACGTAGTCTTGCCGTGCGTATGGTTACTGACTTCGTCAGTTCTATCCACAACCTCAAAACAGTGTTTTGAGCTGACTTCGTCAGTTTTATCTACAACTTCAAAACAGTGTTTTGAGCAATCTGCGGCTAGTTTCCTAGTTTACTCTTTGATTTTCGATTTTCATTGAGTATAAGATGCTGATCAAGATGATAATGTTGTAGTTCAATAATACACTGTACAATTTAATAGTTCTTATTCAGTTTGCTAGAAGTTTGTATATTCTTTTTCTTTTCTTTATTAAAAAATAGACATGAAATTGACTCTAATATTCTCTAAAAAATTCTTAAATTATCAGTCTATTGCAACTTTTCTCATGTGGGTCATTTGACTTGCTATTGGTTTTTCTTAGTGGTATACTAAGATAGTAATCATTAAGAAGTGGTTGCAAAAAATAATGAACGAGGTAAAGAAAATGGTAGAATTGAAAAAAGAAGCAGTAAAAGATTTAGCATCATTAACAAAAACAGCGCCAGTAGCATTGGCAAAAACAAAGGAAGTATTGAACCAAGCTGTTGCTGATTTATACGTGGCCCACGTGGCTTTGCACCAAGTACACTGGTACATGCGTGGTCGTGGTTTCCTTGTATGGCATCCAAAAATGGATGAGTACATGGATGCTCTTGATGGTCATTTAGATGAAATCAGCGAACGATTGATTACACTCGGAGGTAGCCCATTCTCTACATTGACAGAGTTCCTTCAAAACAGTGAAATCGAAGAAGAAGTTGGAGAGTTCCGCAATGTAGAAGAAAGTTTGGAACGTGTCCTTGAAATTTATCGTTACCTCATCACGCTTTTCCAAGAAGCTTTGGATGTGACAGATAAAGAAGGCGATGATGTAACCAATGATATCTTTGTTGGAGCTAAGGCTGACCTTGAAAAAACAGTCTGGATGCTTGCGGCAGAATTAGGACAAGCACCTGGTTTGTAAGAAACAATAGAAAATATATAAATCTGTAGGAAATTTCTTACAGATTTTTTCTATTCTGTAAGCTATTCCAAACCAGTCTTTTTTTGAGTTTTTTGATAAAATAGTACTATCAGTGAAAAGGATGGAAGCATGACTAAAAAAATCGTAGCTATTTGGGCCCAGGATGAAGAGGGTGTGATTGGTAAGGACAATCGTCTGCCCTGGTATTTGCCAGCAGAATTGCAACACTTCAAAGAAACAACTCTGAATCATGCTATCTTGATGGGGCGTGTGACCTTTGATGGGATGGAACGCCGCTTGCTTCCAAAACGTGAAATCTTGATTTTGACACGTAACCCGGAAGAAAAGATAGATGGAGTTGCTACTTTTCATGATGTCCAGTCTGTCTTGGACTGGTATCAGGCTCAAGAAAAGAATCTCTATATTATTGGTGGAAAGCAGATTTTTCAGGCTTTTGAACCCTACCTTGACGAAGTGATTGTGACTCAAATTCATGCTCGGGTGGAGGGAGATACCTATTTTCCTGAAGAGTTTGACTTGTCTCTTTTTGAGACAGTTTCAAGCAAATTTTACGCCAAAGATGAGAAAAATCCTTATGATTTTACCATCCAATACCGCAAGAGAAAGGAAGTCTACAAGAGAAAGGAAGTCTAATGGAACGTAGTATATTTGGTTTTTTCACAGCCATGCTGTGTTTGGTCTGCTTGCTTGCTGGAGCACAGGCTTTTCGTAAAAAGCGCTATGGACTTTCTGTCCTGCTCTGGTTAAATGCCTTTACCAATTTGGTCAATAGTGTTCATGCCTTTTATATGACCTTATTTTAGATAGAATGATAGTATAGAATAGAACGGAAGGAAATCATGCCTACAACTAGGAATAATGATATGATGGTTTATTGCTCATTTTGTGGCAAAAGCCAAGAAGAAGTACAAAAAATAATCGCTGGCAATAACGCTTTTATCTGTAATGAATGCGTGGAGTTAGCCCAAGAAATCATTCGGGAAGAGTTGGCGGAAGAAGTCTTGGCAGACTTGTCTGAAGTTCCAAAACCAATTGAACTCCTCCATATCTTGAACCACTATGTTATCGGTCAAGATCGTGCCAAACGTGCCTTGGCAGTAGCAGTATATAACCATTACAAACGCATCAATTTCCACGATACGCGTGAAGAGTCAGAAGATGTGGATTTGCAGAAGTCAAACATCTTGATGATTGGCCCAACTGGTTCAGGGAAAACATTCCTTGCCCAGACCTTGGCTAAGAGCTTGAATGTACCTTTTGCGATTGCGGATGCGACAGCTCTTACTGAGGCTGGTTATGTGGGTGAGGACGTGGAAAATATTCTCCTCAAACTCTTGCAGGCCGCTGACTTTAACATTGAGCGCGCAGAGCGTGGGATTATCTACGTGGATGAAATTGACAAGATTGCCAAGAAGAGCGAAAACGTGTCTATCACACGTGACGTTTCTGGTGAAGGGGTGCAACAAGCCCTTCTTAAGATTATCGAGGGAACCGTTGCTAGCGTGCCGCCTCAAGGTGGGCGCAAACATCCACAACAAGAGATGATTCAAGTGGATACAAAAAATATTCTCTTCATCGTGGGTGGTGCCTTTGATGGTATTGAAGAAATCGTCAAACAACGTCTGGGTGAAAAAGTCATAGGATTTGGTCAAAATAACAAGGCGATTGATGAAAATAGTTCTTACATGCAAGAAATCATCGCAGAAGATATTCAAAAATTCGGGATTATCCCTGAGTTGATTGGACGCTTGCCTGTCTTTGCAGCTCTTGAGCAATTGACGGTTGATGACTTGGTTCGCATCTTGAAAGAGCCAAGAAATGCCTTGGTCAAACAATATCAAACCTTGCTTTCTTATGATGATGTCGAGTTGGAATTTGACGACGAAGCCCTTCAAGAGATTGCCAATAAGGCAATCGAACGGAAGACTGGGGCGCGTGGTCTTCGCTCGATCATCGAAGAAACCATGCTGGACGTTATGTTTGAAGTACCGAGTCAGGAAAATGTGAAATTGGTCCGAATCACTAAAGAAGCTGTCGATGGAACGGATAAACCAATCCTAGAAACAGCCTAGAGGTGACTATGGAAATCAATACACACAATGCTGAAATCTTGCTCAGTGCGGCGAATAAATCCCACTATCCGCAGGATGAACTGGCAGAGATCGCTCTTGCAGGGCGTTCCAATGTTGGTAAATCCAGCTTTATCAATACCATGCTGAACCGTAAGAATCTGGCTCGTACATCAGGGAAACCTGGTAAAACCCAGCTTCTTAACTTCTTTAATATAGACGATAAGATGCGCTTTGTGGATGTGCCTGGTTATGGTTATGCCCGTGTTTCTAAAAAGGAACGTGAAAAGTGGGGGCGCATGATTGAAGAGTATCTAACGACTCGGGAAAATCTTCGTGCGGTTGTCAGTCTAGTTGACCTCCGTCATGATCCATCAGCAGATGATGTGCAGATGTACGAATTTCTCAAGTACTATGAGATTCCGGTCATCATCGTTGCGACCAAGGCGGACAAGATTCCTCGTGGTAAATGGAACAAGCACGAATCAGCAATCAAAAAGAAATTAAACTTTGACCCAAGTGACGACTTTATCCTCTTTTCATCTGTCAGCAAGGCAGGGATGGATGAGGCTTGGGATGCAATCTTAGAAAAATTGTGAGGAAAAGAAAATGGCAAAAACAATTCATACAGATAAGGCCCCAAAGGCTATCGGACCATATGTTCAAGGAAAAATCGTTGGCAACCTTTTGTTTGCTAGCGGTCAAGTTCCCCTATCTCCTGAAACTGGGGAAATCGTTGGAGAAACCATTCAAGAACAGACAGAACAAGTCTTGAAAAACATCGGTGCTATTTTGGCAGAAGCAGGAACAGACTTTGACCATGTTGTCAAAACAACTTGCTTCTTGAGCGATATGAACGACTTTGTTCCTTTTAATGAGGTTTACCAAACGGCCTTTAAAGAGGAATTTCCAGCTCGTTCAGCAGTAGAGGTAGCTCGTCTTCCTCGTGATGTAAAAGTCGAAATCGAAGTCATCGCAGAGATTGGATAAGCTAGTTGAAGTTTGGTGTTGCCAAACTTCTTTTGATATAAGGAGAAAAAGATGACAAAGAAACAACTTCACTTGGTGATTGTGACAGGAATGAGTGGGGCAGGCAAAACTGTTGCCATTCAGTCTTTTGAGGACCTGGGATATTTCACTATTGATAATATGCCACCAGCTCTCTTGCCTAAGTTTTTGCAGTTGGTGGAAACAAAGGAAGACGACCATAAGTTGGCCTTGGTAGTAGATATGCGTAGCCGTTCTTTCTTCTCAGAGATTCAAGCTGTTTTGGATGAGTTGGAAAACAAGGGAGAACTAGACTTTAAAATTCTCTTTTTGGATGCAGCTGATAAAGAATTGGTTGCTCGTTACAAGGAAACTAGACGAAGCCACCCTCTAGCTGCAGATGGACGGATTTTGGATGGAATCAAGCTGGAACGTGAACTCTTAGCGCCTTTGAAAAATATGAGCCAAAATGTGGTGGATACGACTGAACTTACTCCGCGTGAGTTGCGTAAAACCCTTGCAGAGCAGTTTTCAGACCAAGAACAAGCCCAGTCTTTCCGTATCGAGGTCATGTCTTTCGGCTTTAAATATGGAATCCCGATTGATGCAGATTTAGTCTTTGATGTGCGTTTTTTACCAAATCCATATTATCTTCCAGAACTGAGAAACCAAACGGGTGTGGATGAACCAGTTTATGACTATGTCATGAATCATCCTGAGTCAGAAGACTTTTATCAACATTTGTTGGCTTTGATTGAGCCGATTTTGCCAAGTTACCAAAAGGAAGGGAAGTCTGTTTTGACTATTGCCATGGGTTGTACGGGTGGACAACACCGTAGTGTGGCCTTTGCTAAACGCTTGGCGCAGGACTTATCCAAGACTTGGCCTGTCAATGAAGGGCATCGCGAC
The DNA here is from genome assembly GCA_032480835.1 of Streptococcus mitis. Taxonomy (GTDB): domain Bacteria; phylum Bacillota; class Bacilli; order Lactobacillales; family Streptococcaceae; genus Streptococcus; species Streptococcus mitis_DK. The sequence goes on along the minus strand of JAWETZ010000001.1, from coordinate 164,104 downwards.
AAAGACCGAAGAAAGGAAACGGTAAACCGTTCATGAGAAAACCAAAGATAACGGTGATTGGTGGAGGGACTGGGATCCCCGTCATTCTTAAAAGTCTGCGTGAAAAAGATGTGGAAATCGCTGCTATCGTAACGGTGGCAGATGATGGTGGTTCTTCAGGTGAACTCCGAAAAAATATGCAGCAGTTGACACCGCCAGGTGATCTTCGCAATGTCCTTGTGGCAATGTCGGATATGCCTAAGTTTTATGAGAAGGTCTTTCAGTATCGCTTTTCTGAAGATGCTGGAGCATTTGCTGGCCATCCATTGGGAAATCTCATCATCGCTGGCCTGTCAGAAATGCAGGGTTCGACCTATAATGCCATGCAGTTATTGAGCAAATTTTTCCATACAACTGGAAAGATTTATCCTTCCAGTGACCATCCTTTGACCCTGCATGCAGTCTTCCAGGATGGGACAGAAGTAGCTGGAGAGAGTCATATTGCAGACCATCCAGGCATGATTGACCATGTCTATGTGACCAATACCCTCAATGATGATACACCTCTGGCCAGTCGTCGAGTAGTGCAGACCATTCTTGAAAGTGACATGATTGTCCTCGGACCTGGTTCCCTCTTTACCTCGATTTTGCCCAATATCGTGATTAAGGAAATCGGGCAGGCGCTTTTGGAAACCAAGGCAGAAATCGCTTATGTCTGTAATATCATGACCCAACGTGGGGAGACAGAACACTTTACAGATAGTGATCACGTGGAAGTCTTGCATCGTCACCTTGGTCGACCTTTTATCGACACTGTATTGGTGAATATTGAAAAAGTGCCTCAGGAATACATGAATTCCAACCGTTTTGATGAATACTTGGTGCAGGTGGAACATGATTTTGCTGGTCTTAGTAAGCAAGTTCCACGCGTGATTTCATCCAACTTCCTTCGTCTGGAAAATGGGGGTGCCTTCCACGATGGGGATTTGATTGTGGATGAGTTGATGCGGATTATACAGGTGAGAAAATGAGTTTCACAGTAGCAGTAAAAGAAGAAATCCTGAGTCAGCACCATCTAAGCCGACATGAATTATCTGCCATTATCAAGATGTCTGGTAGCATCGGTCTCTCGACTTCGGGCTTGACCTTGTCTGTCGTGACAGAAAATGCCAAGCTGGCTCGTCACCTCTATGAGTCCTTTCTCTATTTCTACGAAATCAAATCAGAAATCCGCCACCACCAGAGAAGTAATCTTCGTAAGAATCGTGTCTATACTGTATTTATAGATGAAAAGGTGCAGGACTTGTTAAGTGATTTGCATTTGGCAGATTCTTTCTTTGGCCTAGAAACAGGTATTGATGAGGCGATTTTCTCGGATGAGGAATCGGGTCGTGCTTATCTCTGTGGTGCTTTCTTGGCAAATGGAAGTATTCGTGACCCTGAATCAGGTAAGTACCAGTTGGAAATCAGTTCTGTTTATCTGGACCACGCGCAAGGGCTTGCCTCTCTTCTCCAGCAATTTTTACTGGATGCCAAGGTGCTTGAGCGCAAGAAGGGGGCTGTGACCTATCTCCAGCGAGCCGAAGATATTATGGATTTCTTGATAGTCATCGGAGCCATGCAGGCGCGTGATGATTTTGAGCGGGTTAAGATTTTACGAGAAACCCGTAACGACCTCAATCGGGCTAATAATGCCGAGACATCTAATATCGCTCGGACAGTTTCTGCTAGCATGAAGACTATCAACAATATCAGTAAAATCAAAGATATCATGGGATTAGAGAATTTGCCAGTGGATTTGCAGGAAGTGGCGCAGTTGCGGATTCAACATCCAGACTACTCTATCCAGCAGTTAGCAGATAGCCTCAGCACCCCTCTGACCAAAAGTGGTGTCAACCACAGACTTAGAAAAATCAATAAGATAGCGGAAGAATTATAACGATATAAAGCAACCCCTTGAATTATCAGTGTGATTGGCTGATTCTATTTTTCTAATGGCCTGATATTGCTAACTTACAAAATATCAACCTGTTTCTTGACAACTAAATAGAGTATGTGAGATAATAAATAAGAATTGAGAAGTTCTAGCATTTTAGTGCTAAAACAGAAATCCCCTCGGTACTGCAATACCAAGGGGATTTTTTCTGGGTTAGATAGCACTAACCAGGAAAGTTACTTGTCGAAGTGATCGTCTAACCAACGAGTCACCAGCCATGAGATGATACTCTCGATGACTGCGATAAGTACTATTTTGAGAAGTTCTAGCATCTGTAATACCTCCTTTTCCAAGGCGTATCGTTAGTGCCATCGTTATTATATCACATGCTCTATCAATTTGATAGGACATTTTTGCTTTTTGAAAAAGAAGGGGAAAGGCAAAAAGCAATGTCATTAAGTTAAGAAATTTAGCTCTTTAAAATCAAAAACGCATAATATCAGATATTGAAAACCGTGATACTATGCGTTTTATTGTGAGAAAATTTATTTCATTTTCTCTTGAAATTGAGTTTTTATCTAATCTCTAATGAGTTATTTCCAAGTGACCAGTTCGCTCCAAACGCTAATATTCGATATAGTAGAGGTTTCACCAGCTGGAACCCATTTGTTGGTGCCTAAGTATCTAACTTCTAGTTTACGAACGTTTACTGTGTAAGATGCTTTTAGTCTAATATAACCATAAGTGTAGGGTGGTACGTTATGGGAGACTGAGTGATTTAAACTAAGTCCAGCTCCAGACTCCGGAGCAGAAAAGCTAACACCTGCACCTACAGTCAGAGTAGCTCCAGCTTTTCCACCATAGGCAGTTGAACTTACAGGACCTGATGTGGTGCTTTTCTTGTAAGAGTGAGAGTATTTAGTTCTATAGTCTGCAACACCAGTTGCATTAGAACGAGTCTGATACGTAGATTTAGACTCTAAATAGGCGTCTCTAAGTTCAGTCGTATAAAATGACAATAACTCTCCTGTGTTGATATCTTTTACAATACGATTAGATACAATTTCATAATTTGTACCAGGATAGACATCAGCAAAAACCGTAGATGTTGTGACTAAGAATAATAGACTTGATAGTAGAGAGAAAAAAATAGTTTCAGTTTAATCATAACAAATTTCCTTTCTTCATGAGTAAAAGATTATTTTTTCAATCCTTTGAAAGTTATAATGCAACCCGAAATAATACTGAGAGTTCCTACAGGTCTCCAATATAGTTGCCAAAAGAATAAATTTATTCTTTCTTTCAGTGTCGCATAGGGTTCGGCATAATAGGGGTTGATGTGAAATAATAAAAAACCAAAACATAAAACTATGATTCCAGTTAAGAATAAAATGTCCTTATTTACTTTCCTCATAAAACCTCCTTTTATTTTATTTAAAGCGCTTTCTATTATTAGTATACGTCAAAAAAAGAAAAAAACAAGTCTATTTATTTATTTTTTTATATGGTATAATAGAATAGTTGGAGAGTTTTTATATAGCTTTAAAAGGCTGATATGAATACTTTGTATAATCTAATGATTCTTCAAAAAATTTCTTATTCAAACAAGAGCAAAGAGAAGGTGGGCTGCATATCAGAAGTTAGATGTATTTCTGTCTAACTTTTGAGGTGTAGTTCATTTTAAAACCACGAATCCTATGTGACTCGTGGTTCTTTTTTATAAACTAGTAGAGTGTTTTGGTTGCACTTTTTGCTCTGGGTCGATGTAATTGATGGCGTTGTTAACAGCAGTTGGTGCTTCTCCAAGCCCTGTCGCAATCAAGTCAATTTTTCCGTCATAGTAGCAACAGTCACCGATAGCATAGATACCTGCTTGGCTAGATTCCTGTTTGCTGTTGACGATAATCTTGTGACGGTTGAGGTCCAGACCCCAGTTTTTAAGGTTACCGACAGAAGATTTGAAACCATAGTTGACAAAGAGGTGGTCTAGGTCAATCGTTTCTGTTTCATCAGATTTGACTTTTGTGATTTTCAGCTTATCAAGCGTTTTTCCATCTCCAAGGAGTTGGCTAGGGACGAATGGTGTCTTGATGGTCACAGATGATTCCTGTAAGGCTTGGACACTGTGTTCCAGGGCGCGGAAATTATCTCTGCGGTGAACAAGGGTAGTTGGCGCAATTTTTTCAAAAGCCAAAGCCCAATCAACAGCTGAGTCCCCACCCCCCAGAATCGTCACTTTCTTACCAGAATATTGCTGGATGTTGGAAACGTGGTAGTGGATATTTTCATAACCCTCAACGCCTTCTAGTTCCAGAGGACGTGGTTTGAAGGCACCGCCACCCATAGCGATGATAACTGTTTTAGACAGGTGACTTCCTTTAGAAGTTGTGATGACAAATCCTTCTTCTTGTTTTTCAATCTCAAGAACCGTTTCATTGAGATGAATGGGGGTATCGAAGCCATTTAGTTGTTCAATCAAGCGGTTGGTCAACTCTTCTCCAGTCAGGTTTGGAAATCCTGGGACGTCTAGGATTTCCTTTTCAGGATAGAGAATAGCGGGTTGTCCACCTAGTTGGGGAAGAGAGTCGATGATTTGGACCTTGGCTTGGCGTAGATGGGCATAGAAGGCTGCAAAAAGCCCGACAGGACCACCACCTACAATGGTAATATCATAGAGTTGAGACATGGTTTCTCCTTTGTTTTTTCTAGTCAGTTTATTTTATCATATTTTTTCTTTAATTTAAAATGAAGTAGGATAGGGAAAAAAATGTCAGAAAAATGGTATAATAGAAAGGAACGTGTTTGGACAGAGAGGAGACAGCAGATGAACTTTCAACAATTATCCAACCTGCAATATTGGACTAGCTTGTTTTCTAGTCCTTGGAGTATTGCCATCAATGTGTTTGATATTTTGATTGTGGCCTATATTTTATATCGTTTTACAAAAGCGATAGCTGGCACCAAGATTATGATTTTGGTGCGGGGGGTCTTGATCTTTGTATTAGCCCAGGTCGTGGCCAATATCCTTGGTTTAACAACGATTTCTTGGTTGATTAATCAGATTATCACCTATGGGGTTATTGCTGCGGTTGTTATCTTCTCTCCAGAGATTCGGACTGGTTTGGAACGTTTGGGAAGGGCGACAGATTTCTTTTCTACTACTCAAATTAGTGCAGAAGAGAAAATGATTCGTTCCTTTGTTAAGTCAGTTGAATACATGAGTCCCCGTAAGATTGGTGCTTTGGTTGCTATTCAACGAGTTCGTACCTTGCAAGAATACATTGCGACAGGAATTCCTTTGGATGCCAAAATTTCGGCAGAACTCCTCATCAATATTTTTATTCCCAACACTCCTCTACATGATGGTGCTGTGATTATCAGAGGAAATCGGATTGCAGTCACCTCTGCCTATCTGCCTTTGACAGAAAGTACAGGGATTTCCAAGGAATTTGGGACCAGACACCGGGCGGCTATCGGTTTATCAGAAGTGTCTGATGCCTTGACCTTCATTGTCTCAGAGGAAACAGGTGGTATTTCTATTACCTACAATGGGGTCTTCAAGCACGACTTGACGATTGAAGAATTTGAAGCAGAACTACGTTCAATTCTTGTGCCAGCTGTTGAGGAAAAAGTCAGTTTTAAGGACCGTTTGCTAGGAGGTTGGAAATATGAGAAAAAATAGTCTATATATCATTTCATCTCTCTTTTTTGCTTGTGTCTTATTCATCTATGCAACATCGACTAATTTTCAAAATAACAATACCGCAAGACAGGTCAAATCAGAAACCTACACCAATACGATAGCAAATGTTCCTATCGATATTCACTATGATGATGACCAGTATTTCATTAGCGGATTTGCATCAGAAGTTTCAGTTGTGTTGACAGGTGCCAATCGTGTGACCTTGGCCAGTGAAATGCAGGAAAGTACTCGTAAGTTTAAGGTTACAGCGGATTTGACAGATGCTAGTGTTGGAACGATTGAAGTTCCCTTGAACATTGAAAATCTTCCTAGTGGATTGACCGCTGTGGCAACGCCTCAAAAGATCACAGTGAAAGTTGGGAAGAAGGTTAAGCGAGATGGGATGATTGTTGTGCCACAAGTTGACCAAAGCCAGATTGATCCCAAGCTACAACTTGATAGTGTAACCGTGTCAAATGAACGCGTTTCGGTCACGACTGACCAGGAAACATTAGCTAAGATTGACAAAGTTATTGCGCTTTTACCAACCAGCGAACGCATAACAGGTAATTACAGTGGTTCGGTACCTTTGCAGGCAATCGACCGCAATGGGGTTGTCTTACCAGTAGTTATCACTCCGTTTGATACAACAATGAAGGTCACTACAAAACCAGTAGCACCAAGTTCAAGCACAAGCAGTTCGTCGGAGACATCTTCGTCAACGAAAGCAACTAGTTCAAAAACGAATTAAAAATAGGAAAAGGATTTTATAAAAATGGGTAAATATTTTGGGACTGATGGAGTCCGTGGAGAAGCTAATGTAGAACTAACACCAGAATTGGCCTTTAAACTAGGACGTTTTGGAGGCTATGTTCTCAGCCAACATGAAACGGAAGCACCGAAAGTCTTTGTAGGACGTGACACACGTATTTCAGGGGAAATGCTAGAATCTGCCTTGGTAGCAGGTCTCCTCTCTGTAGGGATTCACGTATATAAACTAGGCGTTCTGGCAACACCAGCAGTAGCTTACTTGGTTAAAACTGAGGGAGCTAGTGCAGGTGTCATGATTTCTGCTAGTCATAACCCAGCCCTTGATAATGGAATCAAGTTCTTTGGTGGTGATGGCTTCAAACTAGATGACGAAAAAGAAGCAGAAATTGAAGCCTTGCTAGATGCTGCAGAAGATACTCTTCCTCGTCCAAGTGCAGAAGGCTTAGGAACCTTGGTAGATTATCCAGAAGGCTTGCGTAAGTATGAAGGATATCTTGTTTCAACTGGAACTCCTCTTGATGGAATGAAGGTTGCCTTGGATACGGCCAATGGTGCAGCTTCTACAAGTGCCCGTCAAATCTTTGCAGATCTTGGTGCTCAATTAACTGTTATTGGGGAAACACCAGATGGTCTTAACATCAACCTTAATGTTGGTTCAACCCACCCAGAAACCCTTCAAGAAGTGGTCAAAGAAAGCGGGTCAGCGATTGGTTTGGCCTTTGATGGAGACAGTGACCGTTTGATTGCTGTCGATGAGAATGGCGACATCGTCGATGGTGATAAGATTATGTACATCATCGGAAAATACCTTTCTGAAAAAGGACAATTGGCTCAAAATACAATTGTGACAACTGTGATGTCTAATCTTGGTTTCCACAAGGCCTTGGACCGCGAAGGTATTAACAAGGCAGTTACTGCAGTTGGCGACCGCTATGTTGTTGAAGAAATGAGAAAATCAGGCTACAATCTTGGTGGTGAACAGTCTGGTCACGTCATCTTGATGGATTACAATACAACAGGTGATGGTCAATTATCTGCTGTTCAATTGACCAAAATCATGAAGGAAACTGGTAAGAGCTTGTCAGAGTTGGCTGCAGAAGTAACTATCTATCCACAAAAATTAGTCAATATCCGAGTGGAAAATGCCATGAAGGAAAAGGCCATGGAAGTGCCAGCTATTAAGGCTATCATCGAGAAAATGGAAGAAGAAATGGCAGGGAATGGTCGTATTCTTGTTCGTCCAAGTGGAACAGAGCCCCTTTTGCGTGTTATGGCAGAAGCGCCTACAACAGAAGAAGTAGACTACTATGTTGATACCATCGCAGATGTAGTTCGAGCTGAAATCGGGATTGACTAAATCCTAGAAAACTAGATGAAAATAAAAAATTATGGTACAATAGCTTATAATATTGTAGCCGAGGGAGAAAGACATGAATCTTAAACGTGAACAAGAATTTGTTAGTCAGTATCATTTTGATGCGCGTAATTTTGAATGGGAAAATGAAAATGGAGCTCCTGAAACTAAGGTGGATGTGAACTTCCAATTGCTCCAACATGACCAAGAAAATCAAGTGACTTCCTTGATTGTCATCTTGACATTTATGATTGTATTTGATAAGTTTGTCATCAGTGGAACCATTTCACAGGTAAATCATATCGATGGCCGTATTGTCAATGAACCAAGTGAATTGAGCCAAGAAGAAGTGGAAACTTTGGCTCGTCCATGTTTGAATATGCTCAACCGTTTGACTTACGAAGTAACTGAAATTGCATTAGACTTACCAGGAATCAATTTGGAGTTCTAATATGAAACTAGCTGTTATCACAGATTCTTCTGCCTATCTCAGTGCGGAGACCTTGCAAAGAGAAGATTTGTTTGTCTTGGATATTCCTGTCAATATTGATGGTGAGGAGTATGTCGAAGGCATCAATCTGTCTGCTGAGGAATTTTACCAAAAAATGGCTCAGGCTTCTGAATTACCTAAGACTAGTCAGCCAAGTATTGCCAAGTTAGATGAAATCTTAACTGCGCTCAAAGAACAAGGTTATACACATGCCTTGGGGCTTTTCCTATCTTCTGGAATTTCAGGTTTTTACCAAAATATCCAGTATATGATAGATGACTATGATGGCTTAACCATTGCTTTTCCAGACACTTTGATTACAAGTGCTCCTCTGGGTATCATGGTTGAAAGCGTCTTTAATTGGCGTGACCAGGGCGATGATTTTGCCAGCATTCAGGATAAGCTAGCCATTCAAATCAGCCGTACGTCAGCCTTTATCATGGTAGATGACTTGGATCATTTAGTGAAAGGTGGACGTCTTTCAAATGGGGCAGCCATTTTGGGCAATTTGCTTAGCATTAAGCCAATCCTCTATTTCAATGACCAAGGTGTGATTGAAGTTTACGAAAAAGTTCGTACTGAAAAGAAAGCAACCAAGCGATTAATTGAAATTATCAAGGAAACAACGGCTTCAGGCCAATATCGGGTCATTGTCATTCATGGGAATGCTCCTGAAAAGGCTGAAGAATTGCGTCAACACTTGCTTGAATCTGGAGTGGGTACGGATATTTCACTAGCTACATTTGGTAGTGTCATTGGGACACACCTAGGATCAGGAAGCATTGCCCTGGGTTATATTCCAGTGATTTAGTTGGCACTTTTAGACTAGTTAAGAAGTTAGCAGTTGAACACGCCTGGAACCCTGTGTGAAAAAGATAGTTCTTCCAAGGAGTAGACACTTCTTGATCAGAACTCCTATTTTCACTTTGTGTTCTTGCAGGCTTTGTATCTTAGAAATTGAACACGGACTAGCTACCTCTTGAAAAAAGATGCCTGACTTGCCTTTCATGGAAAGTCAGCGTCATTCCCTATTTTTCATGGGCAGCTAACGTCCTTTGTATCTTAGTCAGGAGTAGAGATGAGTATTCGAGTAATTATTGCTGGTTTTAAGGGAAAGATGGGCCAGGCTGCTTGTCAGATGGTCTTGGCTGATCCAGACTTGGACTTGGTAGCAGTTTTGGATCCTTTTGAGTCTGAATCAGAATGGCAGGGAATTCCTGTTTTCAAGGATAAGACTGATTTAGCAGGCTTTGAAGCGGATGTCTGGGTAGACTTTACTACACCAGCTGTTGCCTATGAAAATACACGCTTTGCTCTTGAAAATGGCTTTGCTCCAGTAGTTGGAACAACAGGTTTCACAAGTGAAGAAATTGCAGAGCTAAAAGCATTTTCTCGTGCCCAAGACTTGGGTGGCTTGATTGCCCCTAACTTTGCCTTGGGTGCTGTCTTGCTCATGCAATTTGCGACGCAGGCTGCCAAATATTTCCCAAATGTGGAGATTATCGAGCTCCATCATGACAAGAAAAAGGATGCACCGAGTGGAACAGCTATTAAAACGGCTGAGTTAATGGCAGAAGTTCGAGAGTCTACCCAGCAAGGTGCGCCTGATGAGGAAGAACTGATTGCAGGTGCTCGTGGTGCTGACTTTGATGGCATGCGGATTCACTCAGTTCGTTTACCAGGCTTGGTAGCCCATCAGGAAGTCATCTTTGGCAATCAGGGAGAAGGATTGACCCTCCGTCATGACTCCTATGATCGCAGCTCCTTCATGACAGGGGTGAATTTTGGAATTAAAGAAGTTGTCAAGCGTCATGAGCTTGTCTATGGATTAGAACACTTATTATGAGATTAACGCAAATGCCTTCTGAATTTCAGAAGGCTTTACCAGTATTAGAAAAAATTAAAGAAGCAGGCTTTGAGGCTTATTTTGTTGGAGGCTCTGTTCGAGATGCCCTCCTCAATCGTCCTATCCATGATGTGGATATTGCGACGTCTTCCTATCCAGAAGAGACCAAGCAGATTTTTCCGCGAACAGCCGATATCGGAATCGAGCATGGAACCGTCTTGGTCTTAGATGGGGATGAGGAGTACGAGGTAACCACCTTTCGGACAGAGGATGTCTATGTGGACTATCGCAGACCCAGTGCGGTTTCCTTTGTGCGCTCGTTAGAAGAAGACCTTAAGCGCCGTGATTTTACAGTCAACGCCTTTGCTTTGGATGAGACAGGGGAAATCATTGACTTGTTTCATGGTTTAGAGGATTTGGAAAACCAAGTCTTGCGAGCAGTTGGAGTGGCTAGTGAGCGTTTCAACGAAGATGCTTTGCGGATTATGCGTGGTTTCCGTTTTCAGGCCAGTCTTGGTTTTGAACTTGAGCCAGAAACATTTAAAGCTATGAAGATCTTGACGCCGCTTTTGGAGAAAATTTCTGTAGAGCGTACTTTTGTTGAGTTTGATAAACTCTTGCTGGCTCCATTTTGGAGAAGGGGCTTGGCTTCCATGATTGAGAGTCAAGCTTATGACTATCTCCCTGATATGGCAGCTAGCCAGGACAAGCTCAATAGACTGTTTGATTTAGAGACTGATTTCACCTTTGAATCTTCAGAGCAAGCCTGGGCGGCTCTACTGTGGGCTTTGGAGATTGAAAATGCGCAGCCATTTTTGAAGGCTTGGAAGACCTCACGCCAGTTTGCCAAGCAAGTTCAGGATTTGCTGACTATTTTGGCATTGCGTGAAAAGGGAGAATTGAGCAAGCGAGATTGTTATCGCTTTGACTTGGATTTGCTTTTACAGGCTGAAAGTCTTCGTCAGGCTCAGGGAAAACCAGTCAACCCACAAGCCATCACAGAAACCTACCAGAGTCTGACCATTCATGACAAGAAAGAAATTCAGATTAATGGTGGTATTTTGATCAAGGAATATGGCTATCAGCCGGGACCAGACTTGGGAGAGATTTTAACAGAGATTGAGTTTGCTATTGTCGATGGAGAATTGGAAAATGACCGTCAAGCCATCCATGCTTATCTAAGGGAGAAAAAATGAGTGATTTTATCGTTGAAAAACTAAGTAAATCCGTCGGTGATAAGACCGTTTTTAAGGATATTTCCTTTATCATCCATGACTTGGATAGAATTGGTTTAATCGGTGTCAATGGGACTGGTAAGACCACCCTTTTAGATGTTCTTTCTGGTGTTTCTGGATTTGATGGGGATGTTAGTCCCTTTTCAGCTAAGAATGATTACCAGATTGGTTACTTGACCCAAGATCCTGATTTTGATGATAGCAAGACGGTCTTGGATACGGTTCTATCTAGCGACCTCAAGGAAATCCAGCTTATTCGTGAGTATGAACTTCTCATGCTCAACTACAGTGAGGACAAGCAGGCGCGTTTGGAACGAGTCATGGCAGAAATGGACTCCCTCCAAGCTTGGGAAATTGAGAGTCAGGTCAAGACGGTTCTTAGTAAGCTGGGTATTCAGGACTTATCCACTCCAGTTGGGGAATTGTCAGGTGGTCTGAGAAGACGAGTTCAGTTGGCGCAAGTCTTACTTGGCAACCACGACCTCTTGCTTCTCGATGAGCCGACCAACCATCTGGACATTGCGACTATTGAGTGGCTGACCCTCTTTTTGAAAAATTCCAAGAAGACAGTTCTCTTTATCACTCACGATCGTTATTTCCTAGACGCTTTGTCAACACGGATTTTCGAGTTGGACCGAGCAGGCTTGACCGAATATCAGGGAAATTATCAGGATTATGTTCGCCTTAAGGCGGAACAGGACGAGCGCGATGCGGCTCTTCTCCACAAAAAGGAACAACTTTATAAGCAAGAATTGGCCTGGATGCGCAGACAACCGCAGGCGCGTGCGACCAAGCAGCAGGCTCGTATCAATCGCTTCCATGACTTGAAAAAGGAAGTTTCAGGCAGTAGTGCTGAGACAGACTTGACTATGAACTTTGAAACCAGTCGTATTGGGAAGAAAGTCATCGAGTTTCAGGATGTTTCCTTTGCCTATGAAAACAAGCCTATTTTGCAAGATTTTAATCTCTTGGTGCAGGCCAAAGACCGTATCGGAATTGTTGGGGACAACGGTGTTGGGAAATCAACTCTCCTTAACCTGATTGCTGGAAGTCTTGATCCAACTGAAGGCCAAGTTGTCATAGGGGAAACTGTTCGCATCGCCTATTTCTCTCAGCAAATTGAGGGTCTGGATGAAAGCAAGCGAGTGATCAATTACTTGCAGGAAGTGGCAGAGGAGGTCAAGACCAGTGGTGGTTCTACGACTTCCATTGCAGAGCTTCTGGAGCAGTTCCTTTTCCCACGTTCGACGCATGGAACCTTGATTGAGAAATTGTCTGGGGGAGAGAAAAAACGTCTTTATCTCCTTAAACTGCTCTTGGAAAAACCAAATGTTCTTCTTTTAGACGAGCCAACCAATGATTTGGATATTGCAACCTTGACAGTTTTGGAGAATTTCTTGCAAGGCTTTGCTGGTCCAGTTTTGACTGTTAGTCACGACCGCTATTTCTTGGATAAGGTAGCGACCAAGATTCTGGCTTTTGAGGATGGCAAGATTCGTCCTTTCTTTGGTCATTATACCGACTATCTTGATGAAAAAGTCTTTGAAACAGAGATGGCTAATCAAGTGCAAAAGGCCGAAAAGGAAAAGGTGATTAAGGTTCGAGAAGACAAGAAACGCATGAGCTACCAAGAAAAGCAGGAGTGGGCAAGTATTGAAGGTGATATTGAAGCCTTGGAAGATCGTATCTCTGCTATTGAAGAGGAGATGCAGGCCAACGGCTCCGACTTTGGTAAGCTGGCTACTCTCCAAAAAGAACTGGATGAGAAAAACGAAGCACTCCTTGAAAAATACGAACGCTATGAGTATCTCAGTGACTTTGATAGCTAGAAGAATGGAAAAATCCCGTCTCATTGACAGGATTTCTCTATTCTTTTTTAGTTTCTTGATGAAAGATATTTTGCCAGGTTTCATGGCGACGCCAGATACTGGTATGGACAATGCCATCTAACTCATAGCAGATGAGTTTGGTCTTTTGACTGATGGAAGTGATTTGGATGTCCTTGATAGCTGAATTCAAGTCTTTTTCGGCTTTATAGGCCTCTTTATCCATCTGTTCTCCATTTTGGCGAATATAAACAAAATCGTCAGCCAAGAGTTCTTCCAGTTGATTTCCTTGGTCAATCAACTGTTCACGCATAAGCAATTTTTTATAGACATTGTCTAAAACTTCATCTTCAGGGATAGGTGCTGGCTCGATATGGACATCGATATCAAAGACTCCAAAACGTTCCTCCAGCATAGACTCGACCTGATCCGCAATTTCATGGCTTTCAAAAACAGACAAGTCAGGATTCATTTCTAGTGTAATATCAAGGTAGATGTTGCTACCGTAGGTACGACCTCTTTGCGACTTAACCTTGCTGATCTTGGGAATTTCCATGATAGCCTTTTGATAATCCTCAAGCAGACGGTCGTCAAAACCATCTGAAAGACTAAAGGAAGACTCGATAAAGATATCATAGGCAGTTTTCAAAATAAAGAAAGTGATGATAATGGCAACCAGTTTATCCACAATGGGATAATTGAAACTGCTGGCCAGGATGGCAATGGTAGTACCAAGTGAGGTAAGAGCATCAGAAAGATTGTCCTTAGCGGCAGCCTTGAGTGCCTTGGAGTTGGATTTCTTACTGAGGCGAGTATTGTAGAGATAGACTAGAAACATAATCGCTGCAGAAATGATTCCTAGAGTTGCCCCCAGAGGATCAATGACCGTTTCTTCATGACTGAGAATTTTTTGAATGGTATCCCGAAGTACATCGAAACCGACATAAAACATGATGATGGAAGTGATTAAGCTTGCCAAATCCTCAATCTTCCAGTGGCCAAAACGGTGGTCACGGTCTGCAGGCTGGCGCGCCATCCGAATGCCAATCAAGAGGGCCACATTTCCAATGATGTCCGAGACGTTGTTAAAACCATCAGCCACTAAACTGGATGAATGAAGAAGATGACCAGTTGCTAATTTGGCTGCAGACAAGATCAAATAGGTCGAAATACTGATAATGGCTCCACGCTCAGCTAACTTGAGATTTGAGATAGATTGCTTCATTCAACTTCCTTTCTAGTCACATAGCATTCTACCATTATACTGGTTTTCAAGAGAAAATTCAAACGATATAGACTTACGAGGTTGAAGGTCAGCTAGTTTTTTATAAGGAAATGTGGTAGAATTAAAGGGTAATATTTATTCGAAAGCGAGCTTGTAATGATAAATAAAAATATGCTCAGTAGGCTAATTAGCTTAAGTGTTTTATTTTTTCCATTTTTATTTTTTTATCTCTATATATCATTTAGAGGTTTTGAATATCCCGTTGTAGATGATATCATGGTAAATCAAACTATATTATCTGGGGAAAATATGTTATTACCCTACGTAGGAATTTTATTATCTTCAGGTTTGGTTTTACTTCAAAAAATGGTTACAAACTGGAATATTTATTTTATTTTTTTAGTTAGTATTTACTGTATTAGTTTTAGCGTTTATATAACATTCTTTTATAAGAAAAAACTGTATCTTTTGCTTCCAATAGTGTTTTTAGTCCAATTGATACTTATTAAATATTTTTCTTTTTCCGTTATTGCATATTTATCATCTACAGCAGCAACATTTTTACTATTTGACAAAAGGTATATTTCAGGACTATCACTATTATTCATTGGTTTATCAATTAGGCCTCAGATTATATCTAGCTTTATTTTACTGTTATTTCCTTTTCTGCTCTTTGAGTGGATATCTTCTAAAAAAAGAAAAGAAATTGTTTTATTATTTAGTGTCATTTTACTCATCATTGCTTCCAACAAACTATATACACTAGGGAAAGTTGATGTACAGGAGTATTTGACATGGAATGCCCTAAGTACGAATTTGAGAGATTATCCTGCTATTGATTATCAAAGACATGCGAATGAATTCGAAACTTTGGGGGTAAGTGAGAATGATCTGAATGTCTCCACCTACTGGTTATTTGCTGAAAAAAAAGCCTTAAGCAATACTCTTTTAACAAACATTCAATCTGTTCGTTCCCTTTCAGAAAAATATTCGTTTAATCTGCCTCAGATGATATCAGATTTTTTTAAGAATAGTATTCTGACAACCTTCTTTTTAATGCTAACTAGTTGGTTTTTGATTTTTAAACCTAAGAAACTATACGGGTGGTTTGTACCTATTTTCCCTTTACTTTTAATTGGAGCTCTTTTTGTTAGACAGAGGGTAGTGGAGAGAGTATATATCCCTCTAATAGTATGTTTCTTATTAGTATTTATTTACTATGCTCGATCATTTTATGAAAAAAGAAGACTATTTGATAAGAGGAAGGTATTCCTTAGCATACAAATAGTGGGAATACTAGGAGGAACAGTATGGATAAATAAGCTTGGACAAGAACTGTATTGGTTTCCCTATATTCAATCGTCAGTAGTATCAGAGTACCAGTCTCTTGTACAAAGGAATTCGAATAAGCTTATTGTTATCGGTGGATATAACACTTTGGTATCTTCACAGCCCACATTGTCAACATTTAAGTTAAGATCTAATCAGTTAGTTACAAATACGACAACACTGGGAAATTGGCAAACTTTTTCTCCTCATTATTATCAACAAATGAAGAGATACGGAGTTGAAGAACCTGAAAACCTGTTGTCTTCTGCAATCAACAATCAGAATATTCTCTTCTTTTGGTCCACTTCCTCGGGGAATATGGAAAGTGTTAAAAAAATTATGAAAGAACATTATCAAAAGGATGTTTACTTCGAAGAAGTTGAATCTGTAACTTCAGATATGAGCGTTTATCAATTAAAATTAGGAACAGGAGGATAGTATGAAGAACCGAATTGGTTACATAGATATGTCTAAAGGTTTAGCGATTATATTAGTTATCATTGGACATAGTAGTTTCGTTCCAAATAATGCTAAGTTGCTTCTCTATGCATTCCACATACCATTGTTCTTTTTCTTATCTGGTTTTACTTTGAATGTTAGAAAGTATGAAACTTTCTCAGGCTATTTTTTAAATAAGTTGAAGGGGTTAGTCGTTCCATTTTTCTTGTTGAATAGTTTTGTGTTTCTGTTTCAACTTTTCGTCATGTCCCTGATCAAGTTTTAAGTTTTAATATTCTTCATTTTATAAAACAATTACTGCTTTCAGATCGTTTACATATTTATTTTCAATTGTGGTTTTTGAATGTTTTGTTTTTGGCTCATGTTTTCAGCTACTTTATTTTAAAGAGAACATGGAATTGGGGTCAGTGGGTGATAATAATCCTATCTCTCTTGGTTTTAGTTTATCTCGGACAGAAGGTATATGAGAGGGAGTATTATTTAATTTGGAATATTGATTTAGTTCCTGTTGCTATGATTTTTATCTTTTTAGGAGTGTGGACTAAAAATAATTTACATCAATTAGAAAAGTATTTTTCAATTTACTTTTTACCGATAGGACTTATTCTTACCAATTACAGTAGTAAACTAAACTATCGATTGAGTGGCTATCAAATTGTTGATTTGTATTATCAGCAAATTGGGAATCATTTCTTATTTTATTTGGCAGCTATTTCAGGAATTTGGAGTGTTCTTATATTTTTTAAAACACTACCAGAGAGTTCCATATTGAAATCAATTGGACAAAAAACATTGATTTATTATGGAGTGCATTCTCCGATAGTTCTGGTATTGGTAGAAAAATTAGTCAAAGAGTTGTCTACTAAATATACTGGAATTTTTGTGAATCAATATATAACGACAGTTTTTGTAGTTATATTAACAATTTTTGGCTGTGAATTGATAGTCAGGATGTTTAGAGGAACTAACTTTCCTTTTGGGATAAAAAGATTAGGAGAAAGAGATGAGTAGACAGAAGCCAATTCTATATATAGTTGTTCCATGTTACAACGAAGAGCAAGTCTTACCCCATACTAATCCAATGTTTGTTGAAAAAATTGAGCAATTAGTAAAGAAAGAAGCCATCCATCATCTTAGTAAGGTAATGTATGTAAATGATGGTAGTAAGGATCGGACTTGGGAACTGATTGAAAGTTATGCTAAATCTATTCCTTATGTGGTTGGTGTGTCACAAAGTCGTAATAGGGGGCATCAAAGTAGTGTTCTTGCAGGTATGTATGAGGCTATTCAGTTTGCTGATATTGTTATTACCATCGATGCTGATGGGCAAGATGATATCAATTGTATGGACAAAATGATTGAAGAATATAAAAGTGGTTCTGAAATTGTATATGGTGTACGTGATAACCGTGATACGGACTCTGCTTTTAAACGAATTACAGTTGAAGGTTTCTATAAGGTGCTACGCCTATTTGGAGCAGAAGTTGTTTTTAATCATGCCGACTATCGATTGGTTTCTAAAAGATTCTTGAAGGAATTAGAAAAATTCACTGAAGTTAATCTTTTTCTTCGTGGTTTAATGCCTTTAGTGGGTTTTAAATATTCTTATGTTTCATATAAACGCCATGAACGAATTGCTGGTGAGAGCCATTATCCATTATCTAAAATGCTTGGTTTGGCTATGGATGGTATTACCAGTTTATCGATCAAACCAATTCGGTTGATTACCAGTCTAGGTGTTTTGACGTCACTCTTTAGCTTTCTATTGATTATTTGGGTTTTATGGAGCAAGTTTGCTGGTTCGGTTGTGGCAGGGTGGGCCAGCACTTATGCAATAGTCAGTTTACTTGGTGGGGTTCAATTGATTAGTTTGGGCGTAATTGGCGAGTATGTTGGAAAGATTTATCTAGAAACGAAACGTCGTCCGAGATATATCATTAGTGACCGTACTTTTGACAAGGATAGAATTTCATAGGATTTTTAATCCTTGAAAACTTTTCAAAATTTGGTATAATAGTACTACTCAAGGGAGTAGCTGGCAGAAACCTGTGATAGTGTCGTCATTCCGAATTTTATACTGAAAAGTATGCTTTCCGGCACTATCTTAAACAGCGAGACTTGTTATGATTAACAGGTCTCTTTTTGTTTGTCGTGAAAAGATGCGATGAGGGAAAAGAGAGTCTGTTTTGCACACAATGTCAAGGAGGAGACACATGTCAAAAGAACAAAAACGCCAAGCGTTTTACACTCAGAGTCCTGAAGAGGTCTTGAATGCTGTAGATGCGACCGAGCAAGGTTTGTCATCAAGTGAGGCGGAAAAGCGCCTTGCAGAATTTGGCCACAATGAACTCGAAGAAGGCGAGAAACGATCAATCCTGGTCAAATTTATCGAGCAATTTAAGGATTTAATGATTATCATACTAGTTGCGGCAGCAATCTTGTCAGTTGTGACTTCTGGTGGGGAAGATATCGCAGATGCCATTATCATTTTAGCCGTGGTTATCATTAACGCTGCCTTTGGTGTTTACCAAGAAGGAAAAGCAGAAGAAGCTATCGAAGCCCTCAAATCCATGTCTAGTCCAGCTGCCCGCGTTCTTCGTGATGGGCATATGGCGGAGATTGACTCTAAAGAATTGGTACCAGGAGATATTGTTGCTCTCGAAGCAGGTGACGTGGTGCCAGCAGACCTACGTTTGCTAGAAGCCAATTCTCTTAAAATCGAAGAAGCAGCTCTTACAGGTGAGTCTGTTCCAGTTGAAAAAGATTTGACAGTCGATCTTGCTGCAGACGCTGGTATTGGTGACCGTGTCAACATGGCCTTCCAAAACTCTAACGTGACCTATGGTCGTGGGATAGGTGTTGTTGTCAATACAGGTATGTACACTGAAGTTGGTCATATTGCTGGCATGCTTCAAGATGCGGATGAGACAGACACGCCACTCAAACAAAACTTGAACAACCTTTCTAAGGTCTTGACCTATGCAATTTTGGTCATTGCCCTTGTTACTTTTGTAGTGGGTGTCTTCATTCAAGGGAAAAATCCACTTGGTGAGTTGATGACCTCTGTTGCCCTTGCCGTTGCAGCTATCCCAGAAGGGCTCCCAGCTATCGTAACCATCGTTCTTGCCCTTGGTACTCAAGTTTTGGCAAAGCGAAACTCAATCGTTCGTAAGTTGCCAGCAGTAGAAACACTTGGTTCAACTGAAATCATCGCTTCTGATAAAACTGGTACGCTAACTATGAACAAGATGACAGTTGAAAAAGTCTTCTACGATGCTGTCCTACATGACTCAGCTGATGACATTGAACTGGGTCTTGAAATGCCCCTACTTCGTTCAGTTGTCTTGGCAAACGATACGAAAATCGATGTGGAAGGAAACCTGATTGGTGACCCAACCGAAACAGCCTTCATCCAGTATGCCTTGGACAAGGGCTATGATGTTAAAGGATTTTTAGACAAATATCCTCGTGTAGCTGAATTGCCATTTGACTCTGACCGTAAGCTCATGTCAACGGTTCACCCATTGCCAGATGGTCGTTTCCTTGTAGCGGTCAAGGGTGCTCCAGACCAACTTTTGAAACGTTGTGTTCTTCGTGATAAGGCTGGGGATATTGCTCCCATTGATGAGAAGGTTACAAACCTCATTCAGACAAACAACTCTGAAATGGCCCACCAAGCCTTGCGTGTCCTTGCAGGAGCTTATAAGATTATCGATAGCATTCCAGAAAATCTCACTTCTGAAGAACTTGAAAATGATTTAATCTTCACTGGTTTGATTGGGATGATTGACCCGGAACGTCCTGAAGCTGCTGAGGCTGTTCGTGTAGCCAAGGAAGCTGGAATCCGTCCAATCATGATTACAGGTGACCACCAAGACACTGCAGAAGCGATTGCCAAACGTTTGGGAATCATTGACGCAAACGATACAGAAGGCCACGTTTTGACAGGTGCTGAACTCAACGAACTGTCAGATGAAGACTTTGAAAAAGTAGTTGGTCAATACTCTGTTTATGCCCGTGTGTCTCCAGAACACAAGGTTCGTATCGTCAAGGCCTGGCAAAAACAAGGTAAGGTCGTTGCCATGACAGGTGACGGTGTTAATGACGCTCCAGCTCTGAAAACAGCCGATATCGGTATCGGTATGGGCATCACAGGTACAGAGGTTTCTAAAGGGGCTTCAGACATGATTCTTGCTGACGACAACTTTGCGACTATCATCGTCGCAGTGGAAGAAGGACGTAAGGTCTTCTCAAACATTCAAAAGACTATTCAATATCTTCTTTCTGCCAATACTGCTGAAGTACTAACTATCTTCCTATCAACCTTGTTTGGTTGGGATGTCTTGCAGCCAGTTCATCTCTTGTGGATCAACTTGGTAACCGATACCTTCCCAGCTATCGCTCTAGGTGTTGAACCTGCGGAGCCAGGTGTTATGACCCATAAACCACGTGGACGCAAGGCAAGCTTCTTCTCAGGTGGTGTTTTCAGTTCTATCATCTATCAAGGTGTACTCCAAGCAGCCCTTGTTATGAGTGTTTATGGTCTTGCGATTGCTTACCCAGTACATGTGGGTGACAATCATGCCATTCACGCAGATGCTCTTACTATGGCCTTTGCAACCCTTGGTTTGATTCAGCTATTCCATGCCTACAATGTTAAATCTGTCTACCAATCCATCTTGACAGTTGGTCCGTTCAAGTCTAAGACCTTCAACTGGTCTATCCTAGTATCCTTCATTCTTCTTATGGCAACTATTGTTGTAGAGCCTCTTGAAGGTATCTTCCACGTAACCAAACTAGACTTGTCTCAATGGGCAATTGTTATGGCAGGAAGTTTCTCAATGATTCTTATTGTAGAAATTGTCAAGTTTATGCAACGAAAACTCGGCTTTGATAAGAATGCGATTTAAAGAAATGTATGAAAGTCATTCTCGGATGGCTTTTTGTTACAGTTGAGGGAAAGGGCTTGCAGTTATCGGCTTTTGTGCTATAATTGCTATAATATAGTAAAGATTAAGAGGAGGGTGAGGAAGTGGAAAAGAAAATTGTGAAGGATATTTTGTTTTTATCTCAAGTATCTCAGCCGGCAAGTCAGGAGGATCTGTATCTTGCCAGAGATTTGCAGGATACCCTGCTGGCTAATCGTGAGATCTGTGTTGGTCTGGCTGCCAATATGATTGGGGTGCAGAAGCGCGTGATTATCTTTAATCTGGGCTTGGTTCCTGTGGTCATGTTTAACCCAGTACTCCTGTCTTTTGAAGAACCTTATGAGACAGAAGAAGGTTGTTTGTCCTTGACGGGTGTGAGACCTACTAAGCGATATGAAACCATAAGTGTTTCATATCGAGACAGCAAGTGGCAGGAACAGACTATGACCTTGACAGGCTTCCCAGCTCAGATTTGCCAGCATGAACTGGATCACTTGGAAGGACGAATCATTTAGGAGGAAAGCAAATGAAACGAATTCTCTTTGAACTTATTTTTATCGCAACGACCTGGTATATCTTTTTACCGCCTCTTAACCTGACCAGCTGGGAATTTCTCTTTTTCCTTTGTGGACATTTGCTAGTTGTGGCTATCTTATTTGGCTTTGGCAGGGGAATCAATCTGGTCAAAACGGTTCATGTGCGTCACGGAAAGGCGGAAGCTGCCTTAAATCTAGAGGGTTTTAAAATCAATCGGTTAGGAAAAATTCTTTTAGCGACTATTGGAGGAATTCTTCTCTTGGCTGGTTTAGTTTCCTTGGTGACCTCCAGCATTTTTCAGGCTAAAAATTATGCCAATGTAGTCACGGTGACGGAAAAAGACTTTACTGAATTTTCTAAGACTGACACCAGTAAGGTTCCTATTCTAGATAGAAGTACTGCTGAAAAAATTGGTGACCGCTACTTGGGTTCCCTGACGGATAAGGTGTCGCAGTATGTAGCCGCAGATACCTATACTCAACTGACGATTGATGGGAAACCTTATCGAGTTACGCCGTTAGAATATGCAGATCCGATCAAATGGTTTAACAATCAAGCCAAGGGAATCGGTGAGTATATCAAGGTGGACATGGTAACTGGAAATGCCAACTTGGTGGACTTGAAGACGCCAATCAAATATTCTGACTCGGAGTATTTTAACCGTGATGTCAAGCGTCACCTGCGCTTGAAGTACCCAACTAAGATCTTCAAAACTCCATCTTTCGAGGTGGACGATGAGGGAAATCCTTTCTATGTAGCAACGGTTTACCAAAAGCAATTTGGGCTTGCGGTTCCTCGTCCTGTTTCAGTTATTATCTTGGATGCCACAAATGGAGAAACCAAGGAATACAGCTTGGCAGATGTTCCAGAATGGGTGGATAGGGTCTATCCAGCTGAGGAAACCATCGAGCAAATCAACTACAACGGCAAGTACAAGGACGGTTTCTGGAATGCTATGATTTCCAAGAAAAACTTGACCCAGACTACCAAGGGATATAATTACTTGTCTATTGGCAATGACATCTACCTTTACACAGGTGTGACTTCAGCCAATGCGGATGAGAGTAATCTTGGTTTTATCCTTGAAAATATGCGGACAGGGGAAATCACTAAGTACAGCTTGGCTTCTGCGACCGAAGAATCAGCCCGTGAATCAGCCGAAGGTGCTGTTCAGGAGAAATCCTACAAGGCAACCTTCCCAATCCTCATCAACCTTAATGACAAGCCTCTCTACATCATGGGCTTGAAGGACAATGCTGGCTTGGTCAAAGAGTATGCTTTGGTAGACGCAGTCGAGTACCAGAATGTCATCGTAGCTACGACAGTAGAAGAACTGCTCAGCAAGTACGCCAATAAAAACGACCTTGAAATTGACAATGCAACAACAGAAAGCATTAAGGGTGTAGTGGCAGACCTCAAATCAGCTGTTATCAAGGGCGACACCGTCTACTTCTTTAAAGTTGATGGCAAGATATACAAGGTTAAGGCCTCAGTATCAGATGACCTTCCTTACCTCGAAAATGGTAAAACCTTCGAAGGTCAAGTAGGAAAAGACAATTATCTCAAGACCTTTAAAGTGCAGTAAAAAAACCTCGGTCAAACCGAGGTTTTTCAGATGAATTTCTTGGTAGTAGCTAAAAAATATGCTACACTATCAATATGAAAATTTTAATTCCAACAGCAAAAGAAATGAACACAGATTTGCCAAGTATCGAAGCTGCTCCTTTAAAACCAGAAAGTCAGGCCGTGCTGGATGCCATGACCCTCTATTCTGCTAGTCAATTGGAGAGTTTTTATAAGGTATCAGCTGAGAAGGCGGCGGAAGAATTTCAAAATATCCAAGCTTTGAAAAGGCAAGCTGCTCAATACTACCCAGCCTTGAACCTTTTTGATGGGCTCATGTACCGCCATATCAAGAGAGATAAGTTGACAGAGGCAGAACAAGCCTATCTTGAAAATCATGTCTTCATTACCTCGGCTTTGTACGGAGTCGTTCCAGCCTTGTCACCTATGGCTCCTCACCGTTTGGATTTTTTGATGAAATTAAAAGTCGCTGGTAAGACTTTAAAGAGTCATTGGAAGGTAGCCTATGATGAAGCTGTGAAGCAGGAAGAAGTGATTTTCTCTCTCTTGTCATCCGAGTTTGAGACTGTATTTTCTAAGGAAATCAGAGAAAAAATGGTGACTTTCAAATTCATGGAGGACAAGGGTGGTCAGCTGAAGATTCACTCAACCATTTCCAAGAAGGCGCGTGGAGCCTTCCTGACAGCCCTGATAGAAAATCAAGTACAAACAGTGGAAGATGCTCGTAAGTTAAGATTTGCAGAATTTGTCTACAGAGAAGACCTGTCACAGCCACAGGAATTGGTTTTTGTTAAGGAAGTATGAAAGAGAAAAATTCAAATTGAGGCTCAACTTCTTCGTTTTTAAAACGCATGAGGTTGGATAAAGAGTCTTTAAAATCAGAAAAATGCATATTATCAGATATTGAAAAAATTTGATGATATGCATTTTATTTTTCTAGAGTATTTTGGAGATTTTATACTTTAATTTTACTAGGATTGAAAGAAAAAATTAGTCATTTCCTATCTTTTCTATTGCTTTATTTCCTATCATTTGTTATATTAAAAGTGTAATTATTTTTTATTTAATGACGTAAGTGTTACACTTTTTAGACAGAAAGGAGTATTTTTTTAAATAGCAGATGTAAACGCTTACGTATATAGTGAAAGGATTTAGGACTTAATGGATAAAGGATTGTTTGAAAAACGTTGTAAATATAGTATTCGAAAATTTTCATTAGGGGTTGCTTCTGTCATGATTGGTGCAGCTTTCTTTGGAACTAGTACTGTCCTAGCAGATTCTGCACAAACAGGTTCAACAGCAAATATGCCGGCAGATTTGACTGCAGCTCTTGCAAATGCTAAAGAGGACGGAGGGCATGATTTTGAAGCACCAAAAGCTGGTGAAGACCAAGGTTCTCCTGAAGTAACTGAAGGACCAAAGACTGAAGAAGAATTACTGGCAAAAGAAACTGCAACAAGCTCTTCAGCTTCAGATACTCTTCCTGATGAACTACGTGGAAAACTTGATAAGGCTGAAGAAAATGGCCACACTGCCTCAAAAGAAGAACTAGAAAAAGAGGATAAAAGCTTAGTTCCAGAAGATGTCGCTAAAACAAAAAATGGTGAATTAAACTATGGTGCGACTGTTGAAATTAAAAGCGCTGCGGGGATTGGCAGTGGTATCGTTATTGGGGAAAATCTAGTTTTATCTGTTTCTCATAACTTTATCAAAGATGTTCCAGATGGTAATAATCGTAAGGTAGCTGATAATGTTGAGAGTGATGGAGATGTCTATACAGTTTCTTACAAAGGAGCACCAGATGTCAAATTTAGTAAGAATGATGTAAAACACTGGGACCGTGAAGGCTTCCTCAAAGGCTATAAAAATGACTTGGCAATTGTTAAGCTTCGTACACCTCTTGCAAATGCTCCCGTTGAAGTGGCTGAGAAGCCTGCAACAACTAAGGTAGGAGATAAGGTCCATGTATTTGGATATCCAAAAGGAGAACTTGATCCGATTCTGAATACAAGGGTTGAGGACATTAACAATCACGGAGAAGGTGTTCGTGGAATTAGCTATCAAGGAAGTGAACCAGGTGCTAGTGGTGGCGGTATTTTCGATGAAAATGGGAAATTGATTGGTATCCACCAAAATGGTGTCTCTGGTAAACGTAGTGGAGGTATTCTTTTCTCACCTGCTCAGCTAGAGTGGATCCAAAACTATATCAAGGGTATTGAAACAAGGAAACCAGCTGGTCTAGATGCTCTCGATAAACAAGTGGAAAGCAAGGAAGAAAAACCAAAAGAGGACAAACCTCAAGAAGAAAAACCAGCTGACAATAAGCCGGCAGAAAACAAACCAGCAGAAACTAAACCGAGTGAATCAAAAGAAGTCACTCCAGAATGGAAAACAGTTGAAAAGAAAGAACAACAGGGAACAGTAACTGTCCGTGAAGAAAAAGGAGTTCGTTACAACCAACTAGCTTCAACTGCCCAAAATGACAATGGTAAAAAACCAGCCTTGTTCGAAAAAGATGGTTTGACAGTTGATGCTAATGGAAATGCTACAGTTGATTTGACCTTTAAAGAAGAATCTGAAACAGGTAAGTCTCGCTTCGGTGTCTTCATGAAATTTAAAGACACAGATAACAACGTTTTTGTAGGATATGACCAAGGTGGATGGTTCTGGGAATACAAGACAAGTGGAAGTGGACTTTGGTACCAAGGTAATCGTGTTGCAGCTCCTGTTAATGGCTCAACCAACCACTTGACGATTAGTCTCAAATCAGATGGACAACTGAATGCAACTAATAATGATGTGAAACTTTTTGACACAGTGACCTTGCCATCTGCAGTAAATGACAAACTAAAAGATGAAAAGAAAATTGTTCTTAAAGCTGGAACCTACAATAGTAGTGAAAGAACAATTGTCAATGTCAAAACTGACAACCAAGAAGGAGTTAAAACAGATCAAGAATCCACTAAAAAAGAAAAGGGCGATACAGTAGATGATAGCAATGTAAAATACGACACTATTCAATCCACAGTATTGAAAGCAGTTATCGACCAAGCCTTCCCACGTGTGAAAGAATATGTTCTAAATGGGAACAAGCTCTCAGGACAAGTGCAACCAATTAATCAAGTTGTGATCAACAAGCACGCTGTGACTCCTGAAGTTACCTATAAAAAGGTCAATGCAACGACTGCCGAGTATGACATGAAACTCCGTGATGAGAAAAATCTCATCAATGCGGATATGACTGTTCGTTTGCAAGTAGTGGATAACCAACTTCACTTTGATGTGACTAAGATTGTCAACCATAACCAGGTAACACCAGGACAGAAGATTGATGATGAACGTAAATTACTTTCTTCAATCAGCTTCCTAGGAAATGCCTTGGTATCTGTTTCCAGTGACCAAGCAGGAGCTAAGTTTGATGGGGCAACCATGTCAAACAATACTCACGTCAGTGGTGATGACCATATCGAAGTAACAAATCCAATGAAAGAATTAGCCAAAGGTTATATGTACGGATTTGTTTCAACAGATAAGCTTGCAGCAGGTGTATGGAGCAACTCACAAAACAGCTACGGTGGTGGTTCTTACGACTGGACACGTTTGACAGCTTACAAGAATACGATTGGCAATGCTAACTACGTGGAAATTCATAGCTCTGAATGGCAATGGGAAAAAGCCCACAATGGAGTTGTCTTCCCAGAATATACAAAGGAACTTCCAAGTGCAAAAGTTGTTATCACTGAAGATGCCAATGCTGATAATAAAGTAGACTGGCAAGATGGTGCAATCGCATACCGTAGCATCATGAACAACCCTCAAGGTTGGGAAAAGGTTAAGGATATCACAGCATATCGTATTGCGATGAACTTTGGTTCTCAAGCACAAAACCCATTCCTTATGACCTTAGATGGTATTAAGAAGATTAACCTTCATACAGATGGTCTTGGTCAAGGTGTACTTCTCAAGGGATACGGAAGTGAAGGACATGACTCTGGACACTTGAACTATGCAGACATCGGTAAACGTATTGGTGGTGTTGAAGACTTTAAGACTCTTATTGCGAAAGCTAAGAAATATGGTGCCCACCTCGGTATCCACGTTAACGCTTCAGAAACCTATCCTGAGTCTAAATATTTTAATGAAAATATTCTTCGTAAAAATGCAGATGGTAGCTACAGCTACGGTTGGAACTGGCTTGATCAAGGTATCAATATTGATGCTGGTTATGACTTGGCTCATGGGCGTCTAGCTCGTTGGGAAGAGTTGAAGAAAGAGTTGGGTGAAGGCCTAGACTTCATCTACGTCGACGTTTGGGGTAACGGTCAATCAGGTGACAACGGTGCCTGGGCAACTCACGTTATTGCGAAAGAAATTAACAAACAAGGTTGGCGCTTTGCTATTGAGTGGGGCCATGGTGGTGAATATGATTCTACCTTCCAACACTGGGCAGCTGACTTGACCTACGGTGGCTATACAAATAAAGGTATTAACAGTGCCATCACTCGCTTTATCCGTAACCACCAAAAAGATTCTTGGGTTGGTGACTACAGAAGTTATGGTGGTGCAGCTGACTACCCACTTCTAGGCGGTTATAGCATGAAGGACTTTGAAGGATGGCAAGGACGAAGTGACTATAACGGTTATGTAACAAACTTGTTTGCTCATGACGTTATGACTAAGTACTTCCAACACTTCACAGTCAGCAAATGGGAAGATGGCAAACCAGTAACCATGACTGACAATGGTAGTACCTATAAATGGACTCCAGAAATGAAAGTCGAATTAGTTGATGCTGCAAATAACAAGGTTGTGGTAACTCGTAAATCCAATGATGTCAACAGTCCACAATATCGTGAACGTACAGTAACGCTCAACGGACGTGTCATCCAAGACGGTTCAGCTTACTTGACTCCTTGGAACTGGGATGCAAATGGTAATAAGCTTGAAAGTGACAAGGAAAAAATGTACTACTTCAATACTGAAGCAGGTGCAACAACTTGGACACTTCCTAGCGACTGGGCAAATGGTAAGGTTTACCTTTATAAACTAACTGACCAAGGTAAGACTGAGGAAAAAGAAGTTGCCGTGAAAGACGGTAAGATTACCCTTGATCTTACTGCAAATCAGCCATATGTTCTCTATCGTTCTAAACAAACAAATCCAGAAATGTCATGGAGTGAAGGAATGCATATCTATGACCAAGGATTTAACAGTGAATCTTTGGATCATTGGAAGATTTCAGGAGATGCTTCTAAGGCTGAGATCGTGAAGTCTCAAGGAGCAAACCAAATGCTCCGCATCCAAGGAAATAAAGAGAAAGTTAGTCTCACTCAAAAATTGACTGGCTTGAAACCAAATACTAAATACGCAGTGTATGTCGGTGTGGATAACCGTAGTGATGCTAAAGCAAGCATTACCGTTAATACTGGTGAAAAAGAAGTAACCAACTACACCAACAAGTCACTAGCACTTAACTATGTAAAAGCCTATGCTCACAATACTCGTCGAAGCAATGCAACGGTTGATAACACAAGTTACTTCCAAAACATGTATGCTTTCTTTACAACAGGTTCAGATGTATCAAATGTAACCTTGACCTTGAGTCGTGAAGCAGGCAATGAAGCAACTTACTTCGATGAAATTCGTACCTTTGAAAATGAATCAAACATGTATGGTGATGGTCACGACACTGCAACAGGTGTCTTCAAACAAGACTTTGAAAATGTCGGACAAGGTATCTTCCCATTTGTTATTGGTGGAATCGAAGGTGTTGAAGACAATCGTACTCACTTGTCTGAAAAACATGGTCCATATACACAACGTGATTGGAATGGCAAGAAAGTTGATGACGTTATCGAAGGAAATTGGTCACTAAAGACAAATGGTCTCGTAAGTCGTCGAAACTTGGTTTACCAAACAATTCCACAAAACTTCCGCTTTGAAGCAGGCAAGACCTACCGTATTACATTTGACTATGAAGCTGGTTCTGACAACACTTATGCCTTTGTAGTCGGTAAGGGAGAATTCCAATCTGGTCAAACGAGCAATATGGAAGTGCATGAATTGCCAAATACTTGGACAGATTCTAAGAAAGCGAAACGAGCAACCTTCCTTGTGACAGGGGCTGAAACTGGTGATACATGGGTAGGTATCTACTCTACAGGAAATGCAAGTAACACTCGTGGAGATTCTGGTGGTAATGCTAACTTCCGTGGTTACAATGACTTCATCATGGACAGACTTCAAATTGAAGAAATTGTTTTGACAGGTAAGATGATGGCAGAAAATGCTGTCAAGAACTATCTTCCAACTGTTGCTATGACCAACTACACCAAAGAAACGATGGATGCTTTGAAAGAGGCAGTCTTTAACCTTAGTCAAGCAGATGATGATATTAGTGTAGAAGAAGCTAAAGCAGAAATCGCTAAGGTCAATGCTCTTAAAGATGCTTTAGTGATGAAGAAAACAGCTCTTGTGACAGATGACTTTGCAAGCCTAAGCGCTCCTGCTCAGGCTGGTGAAGGTCTTGCAAATGCCTTTGATGGCAACGTGTCAAGTCTATGGCATACATCATGGAGCGGAGGAGATGTTGGTAAACCAGCTACAATGGTCTTGAAAGAACCGACTGAAATTACTGGTCTCCGTTATGTTCCACGTGGTTCTGGTTCAAACGGTAATTTGAGAGATGTGACTCTTGTCGTAACTGATGAAACAGGTAAGGAACATACCTTCAATGCAACAAATTGGGCTGACAATAACAAACCTAAAGATATCAACTTTGGCAAGACGATCAAAGCTAAGAAGATTGTTCTAACTGGAACAAGAACCTACGGTGATACAGAAAACCAATATCAATCAGCTGCAGAATTGATCTTCACTCGTCCACAAGTGACTGAAGCAGGTCTTGATACTACAGCCTATGAAGCAGCCTTGGCTAAAGCTCAGAAATTGACTGATAAGAGCAATCAAGAAGAAGTAGCAAGTGTTGTTGCCAGCATGAAATTTGCAACAGATAACCATCTCTTAACAAATAGAATGATTAAATTCTTTGCAGATTATCTCGGCCAATTGAAAGACCAAACACCTACCCCAACTCCAGAACCGAAACCTGAAACTCCAACATCAAGCAAGGGTGACCAAGTAGCACCAGTCGTTGAAACTCCGGAATTCACAGGTGGTGTAAACGGTGGCGAATCAGCTATCCATGAAGTTCCAGAGTATACAGAACCAATCGGTACAGCAGGAGATGAAGTGGCTGTAAAAGAAGTTCCAGAGTTCACTGGAAGTGTAAATGCGGTAGAATCAGCTGTACATGAAGTTCCAGAGTATACAGGTGTAATGGGAACAGCAGGTGACCAAGCAGCACCTACGGTAGACAAACCAACTGAAGAGGTTCGTGTCTTATCAGATAAATCAACAGGCGTTGTAGTTGCAGGACTAGCAAGAGACTTGGCACCAGACATGCACCTTCAAGTTCAAAAAGTAAAAGACCAAAGTCTACAAGGTATGGAATTTGATGCTTATGCTCTTCATTTGGTAGATAAGGATAATCATAATGTTCAGCTGAAAGGTGCAGTCCTTGTTAGAGTACCGGTTTCTGGTGAAGTGGCTGGGGTATACTATACTGCATCAGGTGAGGCAGTAAACTTTACAAATGGTCAGGGAACAATTGAATTCACAACTAGTCAACTAGGACATTATGCTGTTGTTTATAAACAAGTTTCTAAACAAGAGTCACCATCAACTGGAGAACCTGGAGCTAAGGCGCAGACTTCATCTACTGAGGAAGCAAGAGGTGAGGTACAGACTTCATCAACTGAGGAAGTTGGAGGTAAGGCACAAACTCCATCGACAGATCAATTCAATCAGAAGCAGCAGGATCCAGCAGTACAGGCATTTGAATATCAATCGGTTGATGGTTCTAAACCAGGAATGAAGATAGAAGAAGCAAAAGAAGAAATGAAGGCTAAACTTCCAGAAACTGGTACTGGTCAGTCAGATAAGCTCTTCTTCCTTGCCAGCCTCAGTCTAGCAATGTCTGCTCTATTTCTTGCAAAGAGAAAAGAAGATTAGAATATACAAGAGTTTTCATTAAAAGGGAGCTCAAACTCTCTGCTTGTTCTAGTGGAGAAAAAAGAATACCCAGAGAGGACCTCTAGGTCCTCTCTTTTTCTAAAGGGAAATGAGAACGTTTACGATTGTGAGCGTATGAAAGGAAATAGGAAAAAATGGGAAAACATTTTTTTGAGAAACGGTGTCATTATAGTATTCGTAAATTTACGATTGGTGCAGCTTCTGTTATGATTGGTGCCAGTATCTTTGGTGCTGGCATGGTTCAAGCAGCTGAAACAGAAGGACCTGCTGAGACAGAAGGAACAATAACACAGGCTCCTCCTCTGAATAAACTGCCAGCAGATATAGCAGCAGCAATTGAAAAAGCAGAAGCGAGTGCTGGAACTGTAGATGATCAACCTGCAGCGTCAGAAACTGAAGCAACTGCAGCTGAAACAACTACTCCAAAACCAACTGAAACTCCTGCTCCTAAGGAAGAAACAACTCCAAAACCAGCAGAAACTCCCAAAGAAGAAGTAGCTCCAGCAGCTAAACCTGCTGAAAAGCCAGTGGCCAAAGATTTGGTCGAAACTCCAGATGTCAATCATTTAGAAAAAGCTTCTGCTACAGCATCAAACCATGAAGCAAACACACAGTACACAGCAGAAAAGGCAATTGACGGAAAACCTGATACTCGCTGGGCTACTGATCAAAATGTTGAAAAACCAACCATCGAATTTACACTTGAAAAGACAACAGTGATTAAGCATGTGGAGATTGATTGGGATCGCCGTGTTCGTGGTGAAAAAAATGATCCAAATATCAAGTCATGGAATCTTTATTACGCTGGCCAGGATGATGTGAATGGTTCGGGAGTTAAAGAATGGAAGTTAGCTTATCAAAGAACAGGCACTCCACTTCTTGATGAAAAAGTTGATTTGAAAGAGGCTATTCAAGCCAAGTACCTTAAACTTGAAATCACAGATTACCAAGCTGGTACTATGAACTGGAAAAATGTTGGTATTCAAGAAATTCGTGCCTATTCAAACATTCCGGATGCAAGCAAACCAACAGATATTCGTCAGGTGACAGAACTAGAAGTTGCTAAAGATGGAAAATCACTTGTTTTACCTAAATTACCAGGTCAAGTAAGCTTAATTGGTAGCAACAAACAGGGTGTTGTTGACCTAAATAACAAAATCTACAAACCTTTAACAGATCAAACTGTTAAGGTCATGGTCCAACAAGTCAAAGATACTCATACCTTCACAAAAGAATTTGAAGTTCTTATTAAAGGCTTGCATGCAGACGAAGGCGTTGGAACTAAACCAGCAGTTGCTCCAGCAGTTCAACAATGGTATGGAACTGAAGGAAAAACTTCTATTACATCATCTACTGTTATTTCAGTCGGAGATTCTGGATTTGGTCAAGAAGCCAAATTCTATCAGACTGACCTTGAAAGTCGTGGCTTAGAAATTGCAACAGGCAATCAGACAGCTCAAAAACGAATTGAATTTAAGAAGGTTGAAGACAAGGGATATGGTAAGGAAGGCTATGGTATCACTGTAAAAGATGGTGTTATCACTGTAGAAGCTGCAACAAATGCAGGTGCCTTTTATGCTACACGTACTCTTCTTCAAATGGGAGAAAAAGACCTACAGAACGGTGAAATCCGTGACTTCCCAAGCTTCAGCCACCGTGGTTTTATGCTAGATACAGGTCGTAAGTTTATCCCTTATGATACGCTTGTGGATATCATGCTCAACATGGCTTACTACAAGATGAATGACTTGCAGTTGCACCTAAATGATAACTATATCTTCCTAAAAGAGCACTTGGCAGGTAAGAACTTAAGTCCAGAAGAAGAACTGAAGTATGTTCTAGAGCATGCTAAGACAGGCTTCCGTGTGGAGACAGATATTGTTGGTAAGGATGGCCAAAAATTAACATCAGATGAGCACTATACCAAGGAAGAAATGCAAGAAATCATCAAGTTAGCAAAAGCTTTGCATATCAACCTTGTTCCTGAAATTGACACACCAGGTCACGCCCTTTCATTCGTTAAAGTTCGTCCAGACTTGATGTACAAGGGTCAGCTTAGTGCGAGAAAACATAATGTAGAACGTGTAGCTATGTTGGACTTGGATAACAAGTACGAAGAAACGCTCGCTTTTGTCAAATCAGTCTACGATAAATTGCTCGATGGTCCAGATGCACCCCTTCATGGAGTTTCTACCGTTCATATCGGTACAGATGAATATTATGGAAGTCCAGAAAGCTATCGTCGCTATGTCAATGACCTCATCAAGTATATCAAAGGAAAAGGTTATACACCACGTATTTGGGGATCACTCAGCGCCAAACAAGGAAAAACTCCAGTTGATTGGAAAGATGTAGAAGTGGATATCTGGAGCCTTGGTTGGCAACGACCAGCAGCGGCCATTGCTCAAGGTGCCAAGATTATCAATATCACAGATGTTCCAACCTATAGTGTCCCAAGTGGTAGCAATAGCCAAACTGCTTATGGAGATTATGCTAACTATGAAACTCAGTACAACCGTTGGACACCAAATGACTTCTCAACAGGTGGAGGACCACGTCTAGAAGCCTCTAATCCTAATATCATTGGTGGTGGTCATGCGGTTTGGAATGATAATATTGACCTCCATGAAACTGGACTTACTTCTTACGATATCTTTAAACGTTTCTTCAAGAGTATGCAGTCTACTGCAGAACGCACTTGGGGTTCAGATCGTGCAGCCAAGACCTATGCAGACCGTGTTCAACCAGCAAGTGTTTATGCACCTCAATCTAATCCAGATAAGACCGTAGCTGAAGAAGACTTGTTCAAGATTAATCCTGAGACTGTCAAAGATTATCTTGCTAAGAAAGTACAGAAGACTGAGGCAGGTTTGAACTTTGAAAAAGACAGTACGATCGAAGGTCTAGTTGGTGACGCAGGACCAAGTCATGTCTTGAAAATGGATGTTACTGTAACTGGAGACGGCCAACAGACCTTCTCAACAAGTGGCAATAATCAATTTTATCTTGCAGATAAGGATGGCTACCTTGCCTATACTTTTGAGCAATTCCATATTCAATTCAACAAGAAACTTGAAAAGAACAAACGTTATCAAATCTCTGTTGTAACGAAACCACAATCGACAGAAGTTTATGTAGATGGTGAAAAGGTTGAACGGATTGCAAATCCAGCTAATCCTCGTTTTGCTCATAACAGCTTAGTTTTGCCGCTTGAAACGATCGGTGGTTTCAAAGGAATCTTGCATAGTGCTGAGTTGTCAAATGAACCATTCGTCAATCCACGTTTGATTCCAAATGATCATTTTACAGTTTCTGCAACTAGTCAAGAATTACCAGGTACCAATGCAGAAGGTCCAGTAGAAAAAGCCTTTGACAATGATCCAAATACCTTCTGGCATTCAAAATGGTCTGGACATCAAGCACCATTCACAGTTGCTATGAACTTGAAAGCAAGTGAAAAAGTCAATGGTTTGACTTACCTTCCACGTCCAGGTGGAGGTAATGGTGTCGTGACATCTTATGAAATCTATGCTCAAAAAGATGGTCAGATGGTTAAAGTTGCTTCAGGAACTTGGGAAAACAATGCCAAAGAGAAAACAGTTAACTTTGATGCAGTTGAAACGGATAAGGTAGAATTAAAAGTTCTAGCAGGTGTTGCAGGATTTGGTAGTGCCGCAGAAATTCAACTTCTGAAACCAGTTTCTACTAACAATGCAGAAGAGCCAGCTACTCCAAAAACACCTAAAGTTGAGGAAATGGGTGATGGTACAACTGAACTTGCTGATAACTTTGTAGCTAGCAAGCCAACAAGTGATGAAACAGTTGCTGCAGCAGCGAAAAGTCAAGATTACCTTAAGAAAGAGTACAAGGTCTTCCCAACGCCACAAAAAGTAACTTACGATGAGGGTGTTACAAAACTCCATAAACAAGTCAATCTTGTTATGGGGGACAATTTGGATGTCTATACTCGTAACCGCTTGAAGAGTGTTTTACAAGATCATCAAATCTCATACACAAGCAGTCAATCAGCAGTGGCAGGTGCTACCAATATCTACCTTGGTGTTCATGGTCAAAATTCACAGGCTGAAAAAGAAGTGTCTGGAATTTCTCAAGGACTCTTTGATAAGATTGATGCCTATGCCTTGTCAATCAAGAACAATACAATCTCTATCGTCGGTAAAGATACAGATGCTGTCTTCTACGGTTTGACAACTCTCAAACACATGCTTAATGAAAGTGAAGCTCCAGTCTTGCGTAACGTAACAGTTGAAGACTATGCTGAAATTAAGAACCGTGGCTTTATCGAAGGATACTATGGTAACCCTTGGAGCAATGCTGATCGTGCTGAGTTGATGCGTTATGGTGGTGACTTGAAGTTGACCCAATACTTCTTTGCACCAAAAGATGATCCATATCACAATAAGAAATGGCGTGAACTTTATCCAGAAGAAAAACTAGCTGAAATTCGTGAATTGGCGCGTGTCGGAAACCAAAACAAGACTCGTTATGTGTGGACCATCCATCCATTCATGAATAATCGTATCCGTTTTGGTAACGATGCTGACTACCAAAAAGACCTTGAAACTATTAAAGCTAAATTCACTCAATTGATGGATGTCGGTGTTCGTGAGTTCGGTATTTTGGCCGATGATGCCCCAAGTCCAGTTGGTGGCTACAATAGCTACAACCGCTTGATGAAGGACATGACAGACTGGTTGACTGAAAAACAAGCAACTTATGGTGGCCTTCGTAAGGAAATGATCTTTGTCCCAGGTCAATATTGGGGTAATGGCCGTGAAGATGAGTTGAAATCACTCAACGAAAATCTTCCAACTTCAACCTCTATGACCCTTACTGGTGGTAAGATCTGGGGTGAAGTATCCGAAAGCTTCCTCTCTAACCTTAAGAACAATCTGACTGCAGGTGGTAAGACCTATCGTCCAGTTTCTCTATGGGTCAATTGGCCTGTTACAGATAACTCTAAACAACACTTAATCTTAGGTGGTGGTGAGAAATTCCTTCATCCAAATGTTGATCCTAGTCTTCTTTCAGGTATCATGTTGAATCCAATGCAACAATCTGAGCCTTCTAAGATTGCCCTCTTCTCTGCAGCTCAATATGCATGGAAACAATGGAAGTCAGAAGAAGAAGCTAAGAAAGTAAACGATATTGCCTTCAACTTTGTTGAAAATGGTAAGTTTACAGATAGCGAAGCATCTCTTGCCTTCCGTGAGCTTGGTAAACATATGATCAACCAAAACATGGATGGTCGTGTTGTGAAGTTGGAAGAGTCTGTTGAACTTGCACCGAAATTGGCGGCCTTCATGTCTAAGTTGAAAGCTGGTCAAGATGTTGGTGCAGAGCGTGAAGACTTGCGTGCAGAATTTGCGAAACTAAAAGCTGCAGCTCAACTTTATAAAGCATCTGGTGATGAAAAGATGCGTGCTCAAATCCACTACTGGTTGGACAATACCATTGACCAAATGGATGCCTTGAGTGCTCTCCTTGATGGTACAGAAGCTATCAAAAAGAACGATTCTGCAAAACTTTGGGATAGTTACTATAAGGGCTTGAAACTCTACGAACAATCACAAACTTATACCTTCCACTATGTAGACCATGATGAAAGAGCTGAGTTGGGTGTGCAACATATCCGTCCATTCTTGCTTGGCCTTCGTGAAATCCTTGCAACAGAAGTTCAAAAAGCTTTGCATCCTGACCAAGTCATTAGTACCTTTATCACGAACCGTACAGGTGTAGAAGGCGGACTTGCTGAGGTGACTGATGGAGATTTGGGAACTCATGCATTGATCAAATCGCCAAACAGTATCAAGACTGGTGATTACATTGGCTTGAAATTTAACAAGGCTGTTCCACTCCAAAACTTGACCTTTGCAATGGGAACTCAAGCAAATCCTCGTGATACCTTTAACAATGCTAAGGTTGAGTACCTAAATGAAAATGATGAGTGGGTAACACTTTCAGAACCAAGCTACACTGGAAATGAATCTCTTATTAAATATGAAAAACTCAATATTCGTGCTAAGGCTGTTCGAATGATTGCGACTTCAGATCGTGATAATACTTGGTTTGCTGTAAGAGAAATTGCTGTTAACCGCCCTGTGGAAGTTACTCGTGCTAAACAGGCAGCTACTGTGACGATTAGTCCAAATCTGATGTACAAGTACAATACGACAGTTGGTCAGATTACAGACGGTCGTGACAATACTGAAGCCATGCTTGCGAATGCTGATCGAACTGATACAACTCCAGTAAATAGTTGGGTACAACTAGACTTAGGCGAAGTCAAACCTGTGACTAAGGTTCGTCTACACCAAGGTTCAGGAGATAAATTGGCAGAAGGTGTTCTTGAATATTCTGCAGATGGTAACTCATGGCAAGAATTGGATCGCTTGACTGGTGAGCAAACCAAAGAAATCGAAACTCCAATTTCAGCTCGCTATGTCCGTATTCGCAATACTAAGAACATCAACCTATGGTGGCGTATCGCTGACTTCTCAGTTGAAACACGTGCAGGCAATAGCCAATTGACTGATACAAACGTTGAAAACTTGAAGGCAACTCCAGTTGATGATAGCCTAGGCCGTTATAATATGCAAATTCCGAGCGGAACAAAACTTCCAGCTAAGAGTTACTTGGGTATGAAACTTGATCGTCTTCACCAAGCTGAACTCATTCAAGCAGTTGGTACAGAAAATCCATCCCTCAATTTGGAATACTCTCCAAATGCTCAAGAATGGTATCCAGCTGATCAAGTGACAGATAAGTCCTTGGTACGTTATGTTCGCTTGGTCAACAAGACTGACCAAGAACAAGCAGTAACAGCAACCTCTCTACTTGTTCAGACAAAAGAAGTTCAACCAACCACACTTGATTCGACATCAATGGGCATCCATCCAACATACGGTAGAAATGATGTCCGTAAGATTAAGAACTTGGATCAATTGTTCGACGGAGTTTACAATAACTTTGTAGAGTTTTCAGACTATGCGCGTAAAGATGGTCATATCACCTTGAAACTTGGTAGCGAACGTGCAATCAAGAAAATTAGAGCTTATATTCAAGACGGCACTCAAAATTATCTTCGTGATGGTAAGATTCAAGTCAGTCAAGATGGCAAGACTTGGACAGATCTTGTGACAGTTGGTGACGGTGTTGCTAATGAAACACGTGATGATTCCTTGACAGATGGCTGGACACATGATTCTAAGATGCCAGGAAACCGCTACATCGAGGGTGAACTTTCAAGCCCAGTTAAAGCCAACTATCTCCGTGTTCTATATACAGCAGACTATAATGCTCGTTTTGTAGGCTTCACTGAGTTGGTGATCAATGATGGCGAATTCGTGAAACCGATTAATGATCCAACTGTTCAAGGAAACAGTGGTGAAAGCCAAGGTAACCTCTACACCAACCTCGTAGATGGTAAGGTATTGACTAGCTATAAGGCTGAGAAAGACCAAGGTGAGCTTGTTTACCACTTGTCAGAACCGACAGATGTGAACCATATCCGACTTGTTTCAAGTCTTCCGCAAGGAGTGAAGGCTCGAGTATTGGCTCGAACTCTTAAATCAGATAAAAGAGATTCTTGGTCAGAAATAGGTGAGATTACCTCAAGCTTCCAAACATTTGCTGTCCGAGATAAATCTCCATTATTGGATGTGAAACTTGTTTGGGAAGGAGGTAAACCAGAGTTCTACGAAATGACGACATTCCACCAAGAACTTTCAGAAGAACCAGCCAAACCAGCTCCAACTACAAGTAAGGGTGACGAACCA
Organism: Streptococcus mitis; assembly: GCA_032480835.1. Classification (GTDB taxonomy): domain Bacteria; phylum Bacillota; class Bacilli; order Lactobacillales; family Streptococcaceae; genus Streptococcus; species Streptococcus mitis_DK. The sequence goes on along the minus strand of JAWETZ010000001.1, from coordinate 125,030 downwards.
GCTTCAGTAGTAGAAGTCCCAGAATATACTGGTGGCGTAAATGGTGTCGAAGCAGCTGTTCATGAAGTTCCAGAATATACTCAAGCCATTGGAACAGCAGGTGATGATGTGGTTCCAGTAGTAGAAGGGCTAGAATTCAAAGGAGGAGTAAACGCAGTTGAGGCAGCTACCCATGAAGTTCCAGAGTATACTGAATCTATGGGAGACTCAAGCAAGCTACCATCACCAGTAGTAGAAGTCCCAGACTTCAAGGGTGGCGTAAATGGCACTGAAGCAGCTGTCCATGAAGTCCCAGAATATAAAGAAACAGCAAGCCCTCAAGTCACTCCAACAGAGGAAAACTTGAAAGATTCGGTTGATAAAGTCGATGGAGATAAGATGAGCAGTGGCAATCGTGATGTTGAAACTACTGTTGAAAAGTCCGATGAATTTGCAAGTGCATCAGTGAAAACAGATCAAGCACAAAAACAAGAACAACCACAAACATCGGTTGCTAAAGTTAAAGATCAACTTCCAGCAACAGGTGGAGAAGAATCAGCTACTTTAGCCTTGTTAGGTGGTCTTGGACTAGTTCTCTCTGCCGCTTTTATCAAAAGAGGGAAAAAGGATTAAGAATTCGAAAAAGAGTTATTCAATAATCCTGGATAAACATTAATGTCACAATAAAACCACACAGTGATTTCAGTATTGAGCATCATCAAGCTGAAAGCAACACTGTGTGGTTTTTGAATAGTTGATAGTTTCGGACCAGATTCTTTATCCATTGTTAAGCTTCTCGTTATAGGATGTTGCCTCAATCTTTTTTTGTTATATTAAAATCATAAAAAAGATTGCAATTTTTTGTTCATTTTGATATATTCAATATATACAAAAAACAAACTCGATGCTTAGTTGTGTGTTCAGAAGGAAGTTATTTTTCTAAAAAAGGAAGCGCTTACTCAGCATCAAGAAAAAGAAAAGAGGATTTTAATGAACAAAAGACTTTTCGATAAACGTTGCCATTATAGCATTCGTAAATTTGCTATAGGTGCGGCATCTGTGATGATTGGGGCTAGTATATTTGGTATTTCAGCTGTACAAGCTGAGGAGGTGGCTTCATCCAATACTCAAACAGAAGAAACAACAGTTCATCAACCTCAGCCTTTAGATAAGCTTCCCGATGATGTGGCAGCTGCTATCGCAAAGGCTGATGAGAATGGTGGACGTGAGTTTGTAAAGCCAAAAGCTGAGTCGACAGAAGACAAAGTGACTAAGGATACAGAACCTACTAAACCTGTTAATGAAGGTAACCATGAATTGGTTAATCCTAAAGTTGAAACTCCAAATAAGGTAGGAGAAGAAAACGAAGCTGAAGAGAGGCAAAAAGCTGAAGAGACAAATCCAAAGACTGTGGAAGATGGTCCGAAATCTACAGCAGCAGTTGAAACAGATGTAAAAGAGGATGCTAAGAAAACTTCAGAAAAGGATCAGGTAAAACCGACTGCAGATCTCAAATCTTCTTCTGAAAAAACGCAAGCGCTTTCTAAAGAGTCAAGTAAAGCGGATGTTGAAACAGAGAAGCAGCTATTATCAGATCGAAAACAAGACTTCAATAAAGATTGGTACTTTAAACTAAACGCCCAAGGAGATTTTTCAAAAAAAGATGTGGATGTTCATGATTGGTCTAAATTGAATCTACCACACGATTGGAGTATTTATTTTGACTTCGATCACAAGTCTCCTGCTCGCAACGAAGGTGGACAGTTAAATGGTGGAACGGCTTGGTATCGTAAGACTTTTACACTGAATGAAGCAGACAAGAACAAGGATGTTCGTATCAATTTTGATGGTGTTTACATGGATTCTAAGGTTTATGTAAATGGTAAATTTGTAGGACATTATCCAAGTGGTTATAATCATTTTTCTTATGATATTACAGAATTTTTGAACAAGGATGGCAGTGAAAATTCCATTACCGTTCAAGTGACCAATAAGCAGCCAAGTAGTCGTTGGTATTCTGGAAGTGGGATTTATCGTGATGTAACCCTTAGTTATCGTGATAAGGTCCATGTTGCGGAAAATGGGAACCACATTACAACACCAAAATTAGCTGAACAAAAAAATAGCAATGTTGAAACACAAGTTCAAAGTAAGATTAAAAATACAGATAAAAAGGCTGCGAATGTCTTTGTGGAGCAACAAATTTTCACTAAGGAGGGTAAAGCTGTTTCAGAACTAGTTCGTTCTGAAACTAAGAGTTTGGCAGAAAATGAAACAGCACAATTTAATCAGAATATCCTGGTTAATCAGCCAACTCTTTGGACAACGAAAAGTTACCATCCTCAACTTTATGTTCTAAAAACAAAAGTCTATAAAGAAGGCCAGTTAGTTGATGTAACAGAAGATACATTTGGTTACCGTTATTTTAACTGGACAGCTAAGGAAGGATTTTCTCTCAATGGTGAGAGAATGAAATTCCATGGGGTAAGTATTCACCATGACAATGGAGCCTTGGGTGCAGAAGAGAACTATAAGGCTACTTATCGTAAATTAAAACTTCTGAAAGATATGGGAGTGAACTCCATTCGTACCACTCACAACCCGGCGAGCCCTCAGTTGCTAGATGCTGCGGCGAGTCTAGGACTTTTGGTTCAAGAGGAGGCTTTTGACACTTGGTATGGTGGCAAGAAGACTTACGACTATGGACGTTTCTTTGATCAAGATGCGACTCATCCCGAGGCTAAGAAGGGAGAGAAGTGGTCTGATTTTGATCTTAGAACAATGGTAGAACGTGATAAGAACAATCCGTCTATTGTGATGTGGTCTCTTGGAAATGAGGTAGATGAAGCGAATGGTAGTCCTCGTTCTATTGAAACTGCTAAACGTTTGAAGGCTGTTATCAAAGCGATTGATACCGAGCGTTACGTAACCATGGGTGAAAATAAATTTAGTCGTGCGTCTACAGGTGATTTCTTGAAAGTTGCAGAAATCATGGATGCTGTGGGTATGAACTATGGAGAGCGTAATTATGAAGCTGTTCGTAGAGCTCATCCAGACTGGCTCATCTATGGTTCTGAAACTTCTTCAGCTACTAGAACGCGTGATTCTTATTACAATCCTGCTCAAATCCTTGGACATGATAACCGTCCAAATCGTCACTATGAACAATCTGACTATGGTAATGACCGTGTTGGATGGGGAAGAACAGCTACTGAGTCATGGACTTTTGACCGTGATCATGCTGGCTATGCTGGACAATTTATCTGGACAGGAATTGACTATATCGGTGAACCAACTCCATGGCATAACCAAGATAATACACCCGTAAAAAGTTCTTACTTTGGTATCATCGATACGGCTGGTTTACCCAAGAATGATTTTTACCTTTACCGTAGTGAATGGTATAGTGCTAAAGAAAAACCAACTGTCCGAATTTTACCACATTGGAACTGGACTGATGAGACACTCAGGGATCGTAAGATGCTGGTCGATGGAAAGGTTCCGGTTCGTACCTTCTCAAATGCAGCAAGTGTCGAATTGTTCTTAAATGGAGAGTCACTTGGTAAAAAGGAATTTACTAAGAAAACGACAGAAGATGGACGTCCATATCATGAGGGAGCTAAACCAAGTGAATTGTATCTCGAGTGGCTCGTTAAATACCAACCAGGCACACTGACTGCGATTGCTCGAGATGAAAATGGCAACGAAATTGCGCGTGATAGTGTGACAACTGCTGGGGAGCCAGCAAGAGTTCGTCTGACTAAGGAAGAGCATGTTATCACAGCAGATGGTAAAGATTTATCTTACATCCATTACGAAATTGTTGATGGAGAAGGGAATGTTGTTCCGACAGCTAACAATCTTGTTCATTTCAATCTTCATGGTCAGGGACAGATTGTTGGTGTGGATAATGGAGAACAAGCTAGTCGTGAACGCTACAAAGCTCAAGCAGATGGAACATGGCAAAGACGTGCTTTCAATGGTAAAGGGGTTGTCATTGTAAAATCAACAGAAAAAGAAGGTAAATTTACTCTTTATGCAGATTCTGCTGGTTTAACATCTGATAGTGCAACAGTTGCAACCGTGTCTGGTAAGAAAGAAAACCGTCACTTTATAGCCTATGCTCCTGTGAAGGCCACAACTGATGTGAGTACCACTCCTGAATTACCACGAACAGTAACAGCTATTTATAGTGACGGTAGTGTTGAGGAAAAGACTGTAACATGGGACGTGCCATCTGACTTGCTTACAAGCGCAGGTGAGAAAAAAGTATTTGGTAATGTAGAAGGTATCGAAGCTAAGGCTGAAGCCCTTGTCAAGGTAGTTGCACTTGATAAGTGGTTGCCTAAGGTAGCGACAGTTCCAGTTGGTACAACGGCAGCTGATTTGGATAAAACGGTTACTGCTGTTTTGTCAGATGGCAGCTTGATTGATACAGATGTTGTGTCTTGGACCTTGAAAGATCCTGCCGCCTTGACTAAAGAAGGTGGACGAACTGAAGCAACTGGTAAATTGACAGATGACGATCGTGAAGTAACTGCAACCTTTATCGCAAGCAACAAGGAAACAGAAAGTACTGTTACAGGTCTCACGGTTGGAGATAAGACTCTTGAAAACTTTGAGCCTGGAAAGACTTATTACCGAGTATCCCTTCCTTACAGTGCTAAAATCCCAAGTGTTGGAGCACAGACTACAGGCTATCAGGTAACAGTTCAGCAAGCTTCTGCTGATAATGGTTATCAGGCTTCTGTCTTCTTGAGTGACCAGAAGGGTGACTTGGTTCAAACTTACTTGATTCAATTCGTGAAGGAAGCACCTGCCTTGACCCGCTTGGAAGTAAACGTTGAAGGAAAAGAGAAAGCAACAGAAGATCAAGTTCTCCCTTATCATGTGATTGGGCATTATGAGGATGGTTCACAGACGGAATTTGCAGCGTCAGATGTCCACTTAGAAGCCAAGTCAGCTGATGGTGGTCATCTTGAGGTAAATAGACAGAACTTGTTGCTCTATACTAAGGGTCGTGTTACTCTAACTCCTCGTATTGACAATCAAACAGAAAAAACGCAATCTGTCGCAACTGAATTGGTGATTAAAGAAAATAAAGTAGAGAAGAAAATTGTCAAACTTCATCCAGTTTCTATCTCTACCGATATCAATCAGCAACCTAATTTACCTAGTCAAGTTGGAGCAGAATTTGATAAAGGCTTGCCTCGTAAGGTAGCTGTAACTTGGGACAAAGTAGCTGAAAAAGAATTGGGGCACTATCATAGCTTTACCCTTAAAGGACATGTAGAAGGTACAGATATTGAGGCTCAAGCAACGGTGACGGTTGAAGGCTTGCAAGTTGCAGAGGAAATCAGCCTTACTCTTCCTAAGGGTGAGACAGTTCAATTGCCAGCTAGTGTACGTGCTTACCATTCTAATGGAACCACTATCTACAAAGATGTGGTTTGGGATCAGGTACCAGCTAACTTTAGTCAAACTGAAGGGGTGTATGAAATCAATGGTCATTTAGTTGGTAGCAATCTGACCACCAAGGCTCATGTCCGTGTTTCTAGTCAAGTGGTTGCTGGAAATAATATCTCTAAACAATGGACAGGTTCACAATTGCCAGCAGCTATTGTATCTAATACAGGAGGGGATGATTCAGCTAATGCTTTGAACGACCTGACTGTGTCAAGAACGCCTACAGATGCTAAAAATAGATGGACTACTTGGAGAACAAATACTGATAATGACTGGGCATCAATCTTGTTTGGAAACTCTGGTGATTTGACCAAGCGCTTTGTTGATAATCTTTCAGTTGATTTCTATACTGATGGAGCGATTGGTCTTCCAAAAGAATATGTTATTGAATACTATGTCGGTCAAGAAGTTCCAGATCTTCCGAATGATGTCAATAATGCTCAACGTGATAGCAACCATCCATTTAATAATGCAGCTAACTGGAAAGAGGTGGAACACCTCAAAGCTCCTGGACAATTATCTGCAGGTAAAACCAACCACTTTACATTTGATAAGGTAGAAACTTATGCTGTTCGTATGCGCATGAAGAAAGCAGATGGAACTGCTGGTATTGGTTTGACAGAGCTAACTGTCCTTGGAAATAAGGTAGTGAGCTCTACAAGTTCAGAGATTTCTATCAAGGTAGATGGAAAGGATCTTGAACACTTTAATCCATCTAAGACTGATTACTATATTCCTCAATCTAGCAAAGAAATTACTGCAACAGCAAGCAACAATGGCTTGGTGACAGTTGTTCCTGCAACAAGTGAAAAAGGTGCGACACGTCTTATCTTGAAAGCTGAGGATGGAACTGTTCTTAAAGAATATCGTATCTTCCGTGATGACGAAAAAGAATCAACACAACCAGCAGCTGCAGAAAATAGTGCCAAGACCCTGAATGTTGGTGATCAACTTCAATTGCCTGCTGAAGTGACAGTCTATTATCCTTCACAAGCTGGCTGGGTTAAGGCTAACCTTGCAGTTCAATGGGATGCCATTCCTGAACATGCGACAGAACAGGAGGGAAGTTTTGAAGTAACTGGTCATGTCATTGGTACAAATCTAACAACTAAAATACAGGTGACAGTTGTAGCTAAGGGTAACCAAGTTCTGTCAGAAAATCCAAGCAACAATGAAACGGATTCTAAAGCCTTTGCTTCGACAACGAACGATACACAAGCAGCTTCACATGATAGAATTTTCTATATCAATGATGGAAAATACAATGAAGATGGACGTTGGACAAACTGGTCTCGTACTCCGAAAAATCAAGAAACTTCTGTCGGCCTACTCTTTAAGAAGGATGGAAAAATTGCCTCTCAATCCATTGGAAAAGTAGCTATTCAGTTCTTTAAAGATAGTGGAACAGATGCTCCAGAGAAAATGGTTCTAGAAAGATATATTGGTCCTGCCTTTACAGAACCAAGTACGATTTCTCGTTACGAAGAAAATGCTGACCATCCATTCAACAAGGCAGAGAATTGGCAAGAAATTCCTTACAAGGTATCTGGAGAAATCGTAGCTGGTAAACCAATAGAATTTAACTTTGATCCGATTCAAACGACAGCCATTCGAGCACGTATGACTCGTAAGTCTACTACTAATGGTTTGGCAGTTGTAGAATTTACAGCCTACTCTGCAGGAAAAGGAGTAGAAGTGGAAACACCATCAGCCACTATTTCGGTTGATGGAAAAGCATTGGAAAACTTTGATCCAAATGTGACAGATTATACATTAACAGCAATGAGTTCCCAACCAAAAGTTACTGCGACAACTAGTGGACATGGAGTAGTCACAGTTGTGAATCCTGGAAATATCAATCTTCCAACACTCGTGCGTCTTGTTTCCAAAGATGGAAATCTTGTGAAAGAGTATCGTTTACACTTTAATACAGCCTTCCAAACAACTCCGACAGAAGGAGTTAAAAACTTAGTAGCAGAAACTCCAAGCTTGGAAATTGAAAAGACTCCGCTTCCATTTAAAGAAGTTATTCGTAAAAATCCCGAACTTGCTCAAGGTCAACGTCGTGTTGTTTCTGAAGGACAAGATGGAGAAAAAGTTGACTATATTCAAGTTGTGGGAACTACTAGAACTCTTGTTCATACTGAACAAAGAAAGGCTCAAGACCGCATTATCGAGGTAGGAGTAAAACCATCTATTTCAAATAGCAAGGGCGAGGAGCCTGCACCAGTCAACGAAGTTCCAGAATTCAAAGGAGGGGTCAACTTTGTAGAAGCATCGGTTAATGAAGTTCCTGAATTTAAGGGAGGGGCTAACTTTGTTGAAGGAGCAGTTAACGACATTTCAGAATACAAAGGGAAACAATCAACTGTAGGTAATCAGGTAGCACCAGTCGATGAGAAGCCTGACTTTAAAGACAGGGTAAATCCAGGAGTGCCTCAAGATAGTAAACTTCCAGAGGATAAAGCTGCTCCAGAAACAGTGGGAAATCAGGAAGTACCAGTTCGTGAGAAAACAGAGCATCCAGTACAGAACATAGCTAATAACCAGACTGCAGAAAGAAAGGCTTCAGCAGTCAACGGAGATCAAAATAGCTTACCAGAAACTGGTGAGAGAGAATCTGATACAGCCATCTTCTTAGCAGGTGTTAGCTTGGCCCTGTCAGCAGCACTATTGGATACAAAACGTAAAGAAGATTAGACTTTATCTCTAAAGCATTCTGATTTTTATAAATTGATCGAGGATTAAAAATTGAATCGGTGAATGAGCAAAGATACTATGATATAGAACCTCAATTTGAGGAGAAATATAGTAGATCCTTGCATGATAAAACGCATCGTATTAGAGTTTTGATTGAACTGCACCCCAAAAGTTAGACAGAAAAAATCTAACTTTTGGGGTGTTTTTATTATGAAATTAACTTATGATGGTAAAGTTCAGATCTATGAACTTAGAAAACAAGGATATAGCTTAGAGAAGCTTTCAAATAAATTTGGGATAAATAATTCTAATATTAGGTACATGATTAAATTAATTTTTATAAATATTTTAGGAGTCATAGTGCACTATTCTAGTTTTAATCTATTATAATTTATAAAAATGATTGGCAACATTGTACTATTCTAGATTAAATATCTTATAAAGGACCTTCTAGAATTCCATGCTTTAGACAGGACTGTTAAGTTATACTCAATGAAAATCACAAAGCAAACTAGGAAGCTAGACGCAAGCTTTACTTGAGTACGGTAAGGCGATGCTGACGTGGTTTGAAGAGTATTAGGTATGAAAAAAACCACCCAAATGGGTGGAAAAGAGTCATAAAGCATCTTTATTTGATAGCATTAAGCAAGTCTTCCGCTTGTTTTTCAAGTGAATTTAGGACTGTTTCTTCAAGAACCAATTTTCCGTCTGCCCAAGCAGAGTCATTAACACGTGCAGCAGTGAAATCACCAACGACTTGTGTACGGATAAATGGCAAGAGGTCTTTGTAGATAGCGAAAAGTTGATCGTGACCTGCATTGGCTACAGATGATACGGTGACAAACTTGTCTTGAAGGGCAGAAGCGCCACGTGTATCAGATAAGTCAAGGGCACGAGATAGCCAGTCAAGCAAGTTTTTCACTGTACCAGGGATAGAGAAGTTGTAGACTGGAGAGAAAATCCAGATAGCATCAGCAGCTAGAACCGCTTCACGAGCAGCAGCTACAGCTGGGTGAATTGGAACTTCCAAATCTTGGCTGAAGAGAGGAATAGCTGAATAATCGAGGTAGCTAACTTCTGCTTTACCAGCAAGTGCTTTCTCAGCTTCGAGGGCCATTTGGTGGTTGAAAGAACCTTGGCGTAGGGATCCGACGATAAATAATACTTTTTTAGACATGATGTGTCTCCTTTTTCTTAAATTTCCGAGAACTCTCTCGTTGTTATAAAATATATTACAACAAAACAAAACAACTTGCAAGAAATTTGCTCAAAGATTATTTGAAAACTATAAAATTGCAGAAACTCAAGCCACTTGTGACTGGAATGCACTTGGTTTTCGCAGAGCATTCCTATATTCTCTTGTAATATGATGACACAAGTGCTAAAATAAACGAGAAAACTCGAAATAGAAACCGTAGAACGGCTATTTTCCGATATCATTTCATAAAAAATTAAAGGAACAATAATGGCATTGAAGAATGCTTCTAAAAGGGGTGGAGATCATGTAAGGAACAGATTAACAAGTGACGGACAAAAGAAATAATAATACCCTTGTTAAAGGAGAAAAGATGCTAATAAGAAATTATCGGAGAAATATTGGCCTGATGGCCGGAGTTGAGTTTTTTGCATTTTTAGGGATTACCAGTTTTTGGATTCTCTTTCTCAGTCAAAACGGAATGTCTCTTTGGCAGATTGGACTTCTGGAAAGTATTTTTCATACGACCAGTCTTCTCTGTGAAATTCCATCTGGTATGTTAGCTGACCGCTATTCCTATAAGACTAACCTTTATTTAAGTCGAATAGCAGGGATTGTGTCTTCCATTCTCATGTTGGCTGGGCAGGGAAATTTTTGGATTTATGCACTAGCTATGGCGGTAAGTGCCTTGTCTTATAATTTTGATTCAGGCACAAGCGCAGCAATGGTCTATGACTCGGCTGTAGAGGCTGGACTAAAGGAGCGTTACCTATCCATTTCAAGCTTCCTATCAGGAGTGTCAGAAGGAACTCAGTCTTTGGGGACAGTTTTGGCAGGATTTTTTGTCCATGGCCAATTGCACCTGACCTACTATATCATGATTGCGACTTCTATCATAGTTCTTTTCCTGATTTGGATGTTGAAAGAACCTAGTGTCAAGCTAGAAAAAGCTGATAGTGTGACCATGAAACAGATTATTTGGACTGTTAAGGAAGAGTTGGAGCGAAATCCCATGATATTCAACTGGATGATTTTGTCTCAGATTGTCGGAACACTTATGTGCATGTTTTATTTTTACTATCAAAATCAGTTACCAGATTTAAGTGGTTGGCAAATTTCAGCAGTTATGCTACTTGGTAGTCTCTTAAATATCGTCGCAGTATATCTAGCGAGTAAGATTGGAAAGAAATATGCCGCCTTGAAGCTTTTCCCTATCCTTGTCTTGCTGACTGGAGTCACCTATATGCTGTCCTACTTTGGAACACCTCTAATCTATATTTTGATTTACTTGATTAGTAATGCTCTATATGCTCTTTTTCAGCCGATTTTTGACAATGATTTGCAAGAGCGCCTTCCAAGTGAAGTAAGGGCAACCATGCTGAGTGTCTACTCTATGATGTTTAGCCTTAGTATGATTGTGTTCTTTCCACTGACAGGCTGGTTGATTGACCATTTAGGCTTTGTGCTAACATTTCTTTATCTAGGCTTCTTTTTAGTCATGATTAGCCTTCTACTGCCTGTCTTTTTAGGAAAAATGGCTAAAAGAATGGATGATAAAGTGATTCTATAAAGTAAAGAACTTATGAAAACTTGAGTGTCAAGCTCAGGTTTTTTAATACGTTATAGTAGATTGGAACTAGAATAGTACGTTACAACTGCTAAAAATATTTCTAGAAATTAATTTGACTTTCCTAATCCATTTGTTCACCTCTTATTTCAATCTACTATAATTTTAGAGCTGTCTTTACTTTTCTTGCTCGGTTTTAACCAAGAAAAATCTGTTTCCTTTGAAGGAAGAAATAGAATTGGTTTCTTATACTCAATGAAAATCAAAGAGCAAACTAGGAAGCAAGCCGCAGACAGTACTTGGGTACGGCAAGGCGACGCTGACAAAGTTTGAATTGGATTTTCGCAGAGTATTCTTATATTCACTTGTAATAAAGCTTAATAGATGGTAAAATAGACGAGTGAAAAAAAGACAAAACAAAGCAAAAAATAATCTACTGTGGCAGTATGGTCTAGGGATGACGATTTTGTTTGTGGTTATCAGTGCTTCCTTTCTGTATCTAGTGTTTCTGAGTATGAAACCCTATCAAACTGCTAAAAGTGAAGGAGAAAAATTAGCTCAGCAGTATGCAGGATTAGAGCAGGCTGATCAGGTTGATTTATACAATGGCTTAGAATCTTATTACAGCGTTCTTGGCCGTAATAAACAGCAAGAGGCGCTTGCTGTCCTGATTGGAAAAGATGACCATAAGATCTATGTTTATCAGCTAAATCAGGGTGTGTTACAAGAAAAAGCGGAAGCTGTTTCGAAGGAAAAAGGAGCTGGCGAAATTGACAAGATTACCTTTGGCCGTTATCAAGAAAAGCCAATCTGGGAAGTCAAGTCAGGCTCTGATTTTTATCTAGTAGATTTTGAAACAGGAGCATTGGTCAATAAGGAGGGCCTATGAAATTATCCAACCGTGTTTTAGAAATGGAAGAAAGTGTGACTCTGGCTAGTGATGCAAGAGCAAAGAAGTTAAAGACTGAAGGAAAAGATGTACTTTTCTTAACTTTAGGTCAGCCCGATTTCCATACTCCCAAAAATATTCAAGATGCAGCTGTTGCAGCCATTCGAGATGGACGTGCTTCTTTCTATACGGTAGCTTCAGGTTTGCCTGAGTTAAAAGCAGCAGTCAATACCTATTTTGAGCGTTATTATGGTTATTCCGTAGCGGCAAACGAAGTCACCTTTGCTACCGGTGCTAAGTTCTCACTCTATACTTTCTTTATGGCTGTAATCAATCCTTTAGATGAGGTTATTATTCCAACTCCATACTGGGTTAGTTATGGAGACCAGGTCAAGATGGCAGAAGGGCTTCCAGTCTTTGTTCCTGCTAAGGAAGACAACCACTTTAAGGTAACTGTAGAGCAGTTAGAAGCAGTTCGCACTGATAAGACCAAGGTTTTGGTTCTCAATTCACCATCTAATCCGACTGGTATGATCTATACTCGTGAAGAATTACTAGCTATCGGAAATTGGGCTGTTGAACATGACATTCTCATCCTAGCAGATGATATTTATGGTCGTTTGGTCTATAACGGGAATGAGTTCGTACCAATCTCTAGTCTATCAGAAGCCATTCGCAAGCAAACCATTGTCATTAACGGTGTATCAAAAGCTTATGCAATGACGGGTTGGCGGGTAGGTTATGCAGTGGGTGATCCAGGAATCATTGCTGCTATGAGCAAATTGACAGGTCAAACAACTTCTAACCTAACTGCTGTTTCACAATATGCAACCATCGAAGCCCTAACTGGACCGCAAGATTCTGTGGAAGTTATGCGTCAAGCATTTGAAGAACGTCTCAATACCATCTATCCACTCTTGTGTGAAGTCCCTGGTTTTGAAGTTGTCAAACCACAAGGAGCTTTCTATCTCTTTCCAAATGTCAAAAAAGCTATGGAGATGAAAGGTTATACGGATGTGACTGACTTTACAACAGCTATTCTTGAGGAAGTTGGTTTGGCACTCATAACAGGAGCAGGATTCGGAGCGCCAGAAAATGTCCGCCTCAGCTATGCGACAGACCTAGACACGCTTAAAGAAGCAGTTAAACGCTTGAAAGCATTTATGGGGAGTGAGAATGATTGATCATTTTGAAATTAAGGTAAAGGATTTACAAATTTCAGAAGGATTTTATAAGAGTTTTCTCGCTCCTTTGGGCTATAAATTGGCTTTTAAAACTACTTCTCTAATTAGTTTTCTTGCCCCAAACAGCCCTCATCCTGGTGGTGATTTTTGGCTGGCTCAGGGGACACAAGATCCTATTCACTTTGCTTTTTTAGCAGAAAATAAGGAAGAGGTTCAAGCTTGTTATGAGGCTGGCTTAGAGGCAGGTGGGCGAGACAATGGAACTCCTGGTTATCGCAGTGAGCAACCGATTTACTACGCTTCTTTTATGATTGACCCAGATGGGAACAATATAGAAGTGGTTTGCCATAAAGAATAAAAAAGAAAAAGGAAAAATAATGACAAAACGTGTAACGATTATTGATGTAAAAGACTATGTTGGTCAGGAAGTGACGATTGGCGCTTGGGTTGCCAACAAATCAGGAAAAGGGAAAATCGCCTTCTTGCAATTGCGTGATGGAACAGCCTTCTTTCAAGGTGTGGCCTTTAAACCAAACTTTGTCGAAAAATTTGGTGAAGAAGTGGGACTTGAGAAGTTTGATGTCATCAAACGCTTGAGCCAAGAAACGTCTGTTTATGTGACAGGTATTGTCAAAGAGGACGAACGTTCTAAATTTGGCTATGAGTTGGACATTACAGACATCGAAGTGATCGGTGAATCTCAAGACTACCCAATCACACCAAAAGAACACGGAACAGACTTCTTGATGGACAACCGTCACTTGTGGCTCCGTTCTCGTAAGCAAGTAGCTGTTATGCAAATCCGTAACGCGATCATCTATGCAACTTATGAGTTCTTTGACAAGAACGGCTTCATGAAATTTGATAGCCCAATTTTGTCAGGAAATGCTGCGGAAGATTCAACAGAACTCTTTGAAACTGACTATTTCGGAACACCAGCCTACTTGAGCCAATCAGGTCAGCTTTACTTGGAAGCAGGTGCTATGGCCCTTGGTCGTGTCTTTGACTTTGGTCCAGTATTTCGTGCTGAAAAATCAAAAACGCGCCGTCACTTGACTGAGTTCTGGATGATGGATGCAGAGTACTCATACTTGACACATGATGAGTCACTTGACTTGCAAGAAGCTTATGTTAAAGCTCTTCTTCAAGGTGTTCTTGACCGTGCGTCTCAAGCCTTGGAAACCTTAGAACGTGATACAGAACTCTTGAAACGCTACATTGCAGAGCCATTCAAACGTATCACTTACGATCAAGCCATTGACCTCTTGCAAGAACATGAAAATGATGAAGACGCTGACTACGAACATCTTGAGCATGGAGATGACTTTGGTTCACCACACGAAACGTGGATTTCAAACCACTTTGGTGTGCCAACTTTTGTCATGAACTATCCAGCAGCCATCAAGGCATTTTACATGAAACCAGTTCCTGGAAATCCAGAGCGCGTGCTTTGTGCAGACTTGCTTGCTCCAGAAGGCTATGGAGAAATCATCGGTGGTTCTATGCGTGAGGAAGACTACGATGCTCTTGTAGCTAAGATGGATGAACTTGGTATGGATCGTACAGAATATGAATTCTACCTTGACCTTCGTAAATACGGTACAGTTCCACACGGAGGATTTGGTATCGGTATCGAACGTATGGTAACCTTCGCAGCAGGAACAAAGCACATCCGTGAAGCTATTCCATTCCCACGTATGTTGCACCGTATTAAACCATAAGAACAGGAAAACGCCCATGTGGCGTTTTTTCGCATTTCAGTGTTTTTACTTGCGTAAAAAATTGTTTTCTAGTATAATAGTTTATTGTGAGCGAACCTCACTTACCCCTTGCAAAGTCTGGGGGTCATTAGACCAAAAGGAGGAACATATCAATGGCTAAATACGAAATTCTTTATATCATTCGTCCAAACATTGAAGAAGAAGCTAAAAACGCTTTGGTAGCACGTTTTGACTCTATTTTGACTGACAACGGTGCAACTGTTGTTGAATCAAAATCTTGGGAAAAACGTCGTCTTGCATACGAAATCAAAGATTTCCGTGAAGGACTTTACCACATCGTTAACGTTGAAGCAAACGACGATGCAGCTCTTAAAGAGTTTGACCGTCTTTCAAAAATCAACGCTGACATTCTTCGTCACATGATCGTCAAAACTGACGCGTAAGAAGGTAAACTATGATTAACAATGTTGTACTTGTAGGGCGTATGACACGTGACGCTGAGTTGCGTTATACCCCATCAAATGTAGCAGTTGCGACTTTTACTCTTGCAGTAAACCGTACATTTAAGAGTCAAAATGGCGAACGTGAGGCTGATTTTATCAATGTCGTTATGTGGCGCCAACAGGCTGAAAACCTTGCTAACTGGGCTAAAAAAGGCTCACTTATCGGGGTGACAGGTCGTATCCAGACTCGTAGTTACGATAACCAGCAAGGACAACGTGTCTACGTGACAGAGGTCGTGGCTGAGAATTTCCAAATGTTGGAAAGCCGTAGTGTGCGTGAAGGTCATACAGGTGGAGCCTACTCTGCCCCAACTGCAAACTATTCAGCACCTACAAATTCAGTACCAGACTTTTCACGTGATGAAAATCCATTTGGAGCAACAAATCCATTGGATATTTCAGATGATGATTTACCATTCTAATGGACAACTAAAATTATAAAGGAGAAAAAACATGGCTCAACAACGTCGTGGCGGATTCAAACGCCGTAAAAAAGTTGATTACATCGCAGCAAACAAAATTGAATATGTTGATTACAAAGATACTGAGCTTCTTAGCCGTTTCGTTTCAGAACGTGGGAAAATCCTTCCACGTCGTGTAACAGGAACTTCAGCTAAAAACCAACGTAAAGTAACAACAGCTATCAAACGCGCTCGCGTAATGGCTTTGATGCCTTTCGTAAACGAAGATTAAAAAAGAGGTCCGGGTGGACCTCTTTTTCATGAGCTTGGAAACAAGAAAGCGAATTAAGACCCGGGTGGGTCTTTTTTTCAGGTTCAGTGAACCTCTTTTTCATGAGCTTGAAAACAAGAAAGCGAATTAAGACCCGGGTGGGTCTTTTTTCACGAGATAGTTTTTTTCTGACCTTGGCGTGCTATAATGGTAATAAAAAGAGTAAAGGTGGGTAAGTCAAAGATGAATTGTACGATTAGAAATATGATTAAGTCTGATATTGAATCCTTATCTCATGGATTTATGAATCAAGGTTGGCCTGGTAGAGAGGAAATTTTGGCTAGATATTTTCTGGAACAGGAAAGTGGGGAGAGAGAAGTCTTAGTTGCAGAGATTGATGGTGCTGTAGCGGGCTACGTTACCATTTTGCCCTCTGCTAAACATGGTCCTTTTGCAGAAGTCTATCCAGAATTATCAGATTTTAATGTGTTTGAGCCTTTTCGAAATCAAGGGATTGGGAATCAACTGCTAGAAGAAGCAGAAAAACGAGTCAAGTTTGTTTCGAGTAAGGTCACTCTTGGTGTAGGTTTGCACTTAGGCTATGGCCCTGCCCAGAGATTGTATATCAGACGGGGCTACATTCCAGATGGGACAGGTGTCTGGTATCGAAATCAACCCTTGGAAATGAATGCAACTAGCCAAAATAATGATGATTTGGTTTTGTATCTAGTAAAGGAATTCGGATAAGAGACAAGGATTTTATTGGGGATGTGGGATTTAGCTACTTTATGGTATAATGGAAAGAGTTAGATTGAAAGAGGTAGTGATATGGATGCGAAATTAAGATACAAGGCAAAAAAGATTAAGATTGTCTTTTTTGATATTGATGATACATTGAGAAATTCCAAGACAGGTTTTATTCCAGCTTCAATCCCAACTGTTTTTAAGCAATTACGTGAGAAAGGAATTTTGACGGGTATTGCTTCTGGACGAGGGATTTTTGGTGTCGTTCCTGAGATTCGTGAACTCAAGCCTGACTTTTTTGTGACTTTAAATGGGGCCTACATCGAAGATAAAAAAGGTCAAATCATTTATCAACATCAGATTGAGAAGTCAGATGTTGAGGAGTATATCTCTTGGGCCAAGCAAGAGGGAATTGAGTATGGTTTGGTTGGGAGTCATGATGCCAAGTTGTCGACTCGCACCGATATGATTAGTGAGGCTATCAATCCAATTTATCCCGACTTAGATGTAGACCCAGATTTCCATGAAAAAGAAGATATCTATCAAATGTGGACTTTTGAAGATAAAGGAGATGACTTGCACTTGCCTGACAGTCTCTCAGACAAACTTCGCATGGTTCGTTGGCATGAGCATTCGTCTGATATTGTGCCGATTTCAGGCTCCAAAGCGACAGGTGTGGAAAAGGTTGTGGAACACCTTGGCTTGAAACCAGAGAACGTCATGGTCTTTGGAGATGGCCTCAACGACTTGGAACTCTTTGATTATGCTGGAATCAGCATCGCCATGGGAATTTCTCATGATAAAATCAAAGAAAAAGCAGATTATATTACAAAAACATTAGAAGAAGATGGCATTTTTGATGCCTTAGAAGGATTTGGTATGGTAGAAAAAGAATTGCATTTCCCACAAGTAGACATTGAAACAGTAGAAGGTCCGTTGGCGACTATTAAGACCAATCACGGAGACTTGCGTATCAAGCTTTTCCCTGAACATGCTCCTAAAACAGTGGCTAACTTTGTAGCTCTTTCAAAAGATGGCTACTATGATGGTGTCATTTTCCATCGTATTATCAAGGATTTTATGATTCAAGGTGGAGACCCAACTGGAACTGGTATGGGTGGCGAGTCAATCTATGGTGAATCATTTGAGGATGAGTTCTCAGAAGAACTTTACAATATCCGTGGTGCTCTTTCTATGGCCAATGCTGGTCCAAATACCAATGGCAGCCAGTTCTTTATCGTGCAAAATCAACATCTGCCTTATTCTAAGAAAGAAATTGCTCGTGGAGGTTGGCCAGAACCGATCGCAGAAATCTATGCCAAACAAGGTGGAACCCCTCACCTAGACCGCCGTCACACGGTTTTTGGACAGTTAGCTGATGAAGTTTCTTATGCTGTCTTGGATGAAATTGCTGCTGTTGAGACAGGGGCCATGGACAAGCCAGTTGAAGATGTTGTGATTGAAACAATTGAAATCGAGGACTAAGATGAAAATCGGTGATAAGCTAAAGGGGCGTATTACAGGGATTCAGCCCTATGGTGCCTTTGTTGAGCTAGAGACGGGTGATACGGGGCTGATTCACATTTCAGAGATTCGGACAGGCTTTATTGAAAATATCCAAGAAGCCTTGAAAGTCGATGAAGAGGTTCAGGTTCAGGTAGTGGATTTAGATGAATTTACAGGGAAAGCCAGCCTTTCTATCCGCACTTTGGAGGAAGAAAAACACCAGTTTCCGAGACGGAGACGCTTTTCAAGCGACCGTTTTAACTACGGCTTCGCACCTCTCAAACGAATGATGCCAATTTGGACCAAGGAAGCCCTTCAACATTTGAAGAAGCAGAAGAATTAGTTAGAAATCTGTATTCTTTGTAATGTTAATATAAATTTGCTATAATAAGACCATGGAAGAAGAACAATTATTAAAATCAGGGGAGCGCATTAACCAGCTCTTTTCGACAGATATCAAAATCATTCAAAATAGAGAGGTTTTTAGCTATTCGGTGGATAGTGTTCTCTTGTCACGTTTTCCACGTTTTCCTAAAAAGGGTTTGATAGTGGATTTTTGCGCTGGAAATGGAGCAGTGGGGTTATTTGCTAGCACTCGGACTCAGGCACAGATTTTGGCTGTTGAGATTCAGGAGCGTTTGGCGGATATGGCTGAACGCTCTGTCCGTTTGAATTCTTTGGAAGAGCAGATGCAGGTCATCTGTGATGATTTGAAAAATATGCCTGCTTACATTCAGGGAAGTAAGGTGGATATGATTTTGTGTAATCCGCCCTATTTCAAGGTGGATCCTCATTCCAACTTGAACGAGAGTGAACATTATCTTTTGGCGCGCCATGAAATCACGACTAATTTGGAAGAAATCTGTCGTAGTGCCCAAAGTATTCTCAAGTCTAATGGACGGTTGGCTATGGTTCATCGTCCTGATCGACTTTTAGATATCTTGGATAGCTTACAACGGCATAATTTAGCCCCTAAGCGCCTGCAATTTGTCTATCCAAAAAGAGAAAAGGAAGCCAATATGCTTTTGATTGAGGCTATCAAGGATGGCTCAACAAGTGGCTTTAAGGTCTTGCCTCCTTTAATTGTCCACAATGATGACGGCTCTTATACGCCGGAACTCGAAGAGATTTATTATGGATCATAAGGCTTATATGTACGTGCTGGAGTGTCGTGATGGATCCTACTATACAGGCTATACGACTGATGTGAGAAGACGCCTCGCTGTCCACAATAGTGGGAAGGGAGCCAAATACACACGAGCACGCTTGCCAGTCAAACTCATCTATGCTCAAGGTTTTGCCAGTAAGGAAGAAGCCATGTCGGCAGAAGCCCTTCTCAAGCGTAAGAAGCGACCGCAGAAGGAGCAATTTTTATCTGAAAATCAAGATAGAAATTTACTCAGTTATTTTGAAGAGTAGTGGGGAGTCCTTTGACTCCTCTTACTTTTGTCAAAAAGCGAAAAAAATGCTACAATAAAGAGAATAAACAAAATGAGGTATTATCATGTCTAAGATTCTAGTATTTGGTCACCAAAATCCAGACTCAGATGCCATCGGGTCATCTGTAGCTTTTGCCTACCTTGCAAAAGAAGCTTACGGTTTGGATACGGAAACTGTAGCCCTTGGAACTCCAAATGAAGAAACAGCCTTTGTCTTGAACTATTTTGGTGTGGAAGCACCGCGTGTTATCACTTCTGCTAAAGCAGAAGGCGCAGAGCAAGTTATCCTGACTGACCACAATGAATTCCAACAATCTGTATCAGATATCGCTGAAGTAGAAGTTTATGGTGTTGTAGACCACCACCGCGTGGCTAACTTTGAAACTGCAAGCCCACTTTACATGCGTTTGGAGCCAGTTGGATCAGCGTCTTCAATCGTTTACCGTATGTTCAAAGAACATGGTGTAGCTGTGCCTAAAGAGATTGCAGGTTTGATGCTTTCAGGTCTGATTTCAGATACCCTTCTTTTGAAATCACCAACAACACACCCAACGGATAAAGTGATTGCTCCTGAATTGGCTGAATTGGCTGGTGTGAACTTGGAAGAATATGGTTTGGCTATGTTGAAAGCTGGTACCAACTTGGCTAGCAAATCTGCTGAAGAATTGATTGACATCGATGCTAAAACTTTTGAATTGAACGGAAATAATGTCCGTGTTGCTCAAGTAAACACAGTTGATATCGCTGAAGTTTTGGAGCGTCAAGCAGAAATCGAAGCTGCAATGCAAGCTGCTAACGCAGCAAATGGTTATTCTGACTTTGTCTTGATGATTACAGATATCGTCAACTCAAACTCAGAAATCTTGGCTCTTGGTGCCAATATGGATAAGGTTGAAGCAGCCTTCAACTTCAAACTTGAAAATAACCATGCTTTCCTTGCTGGTGCTGTTTCACGTAAGAAACAAGTGGTACCTCAATTGACTGAAAGCTTTAATGCTTAAGATTTTGGGTGTCAGTTCAAAATCGGAAAGTCTAGTTTGACTTATATCGAAAGGAGTTTCGGCTCCTTTTTTTCTAGGAGTGAAGCATGTTAGCAAATGGCGATTTGATACTCAATGAAAATCAAAGAGCAAACTAGGAAGCTAGCCGTAAGCTGTACTTGAGTACGGTAAGGCGACGCTGACGTGGTTTGAAGAGATTTTCGAAGAGTATGATTTTTGTGAGAGATGAATCAGATATGTGATAGGCCATCCATACTTCCACAGGCAACTATAACCATGTTGCGATTTATTTGGATGGGATGGATTTACCACGCTAGTGGACAGGCGGGTGTTGTTGGTCAGGAACCAGCAGACTTCTTTGAGTCCAATCATTTGTACGACCTCTATGTCTACCCAGAAATGGATATCCAGTCTGTGAAGGAAAAAGCTTGTAAACATCTGGAAGCTCCTTACAATGCTTCTTTCTATCCAGATGGAGCTGGTTTTTACTGTTCCCAGTACATGGCAGAAATCCTACCGATTTTTGAAACCATTCCCATGAAATTTGGTGATGGGAAGCAGGACATTAGTGATTTTTGGAGAGAGTATTATAGAGAACTAGGTCTGCCTGTGCCTCTGAACCAAGCTGGGACCAATCCCAGTCAATTGGCAGCATCGCCTCTGTTAGAATGTAAAGAAAGGAATCTTCATGATTCAGATTTTTAATCCATCTCGTTTGACGAGACAGCCATTTTTTGGAGAATTGATCCGCTATCTGGACCGGCATGAGGATGTAATTCTACGAGAAATTAAGGTCAAGTTTCCAGATGTTGCAGTTGATAAACTCATGGAAGAGTATATAAAGGCAGGCTTGATTCTACGAAAAAATAAGCGTTATTACCTTAATCTTCCCATGCTGGAGTCACTTGATAGTCTCGAACTGGATCAAGAGATTTTTGTCAGCGAAGATAGTCTGACTTATCAAGCTTTGTTGCAGAAGAGTTTTGAGACAGAATTACGAAATCAAACCAATGCAGCTATTTTAGTTGAAAAGACGGACTTTGCGAGATCAAAAATGACCCTGTCCAATTATTTCTACAAGGTCAAACATCAGTATCCTTTGACAGAAAAACAACAGGAGCTATATGATATTTTGGGAGATGTTAATCCTGAGTATGCTCTCAAATATATGACGACTTTTTTGTTGAAATTTCTCAAAAAAGACCAGCTTATGCAGAAACGCCGTGATATCTTTGTGGACAGTTTAGTTGTCCTAGGTTATATTGTCCAAAAGGAAGATGGAAAGTATGAGTTGGCTATCGATTTTGATAAGGAAAGATTAACTTTCTACTTGGCGTGATTTCTTGTTTCTGAGCACATTGTTTGACTTTCCTTAGTATTCGGTATAAACTATATGTAACCGGTAACACATATCGGAATAAAACTAAAGGAGACAATCATATGTCACTTGAAAACAAATTGGAACAAGCAACAGGCGCTATCAAAGAAGGATTTGGTAAGGTTACTGGGGATAGCAAAACTGAAGCAGAAGGTGCTGTAGAAAAGACAGTTGCTAAGGCAAAAGAAGTAGTTGAAGATGCTAAAGGTGCTGTAGAAGGTGCCGTTGAAGGCTTGAAAAACGCTTTTAAATAAAGATAGAAAAAATCAAGGGTTTCATTTCCCTTGATTTTTCTATCTTATAAATAATTTTCTGCGACGGCTGCATCTCCTGGATAGGTTTCTTTCTTTCCTTGAACGATTTGGTAGCAATCTGCTCCCTTACCAGCAATAATAACTGCATCTAATTCGTGATTTGTGATAGCCATAGCTGCCTTGATGGCTTCTTGGCGATCCGCAATTTTTTCAACAGGATGATTGATATAGCTACTAATTTCATCCGCAATGGCCATTGGGTCTTCATAGTTGGGGTCATCAGCAGTTAGAAAGACTTGAATCTCAGGGTGTTGATTGAGGAGGAGGCCAAAGTCCTTACGACGACTTTCTCCCTTATTTCCTGTAGAACCTAGAACCAGAGCAATTTTTCCAGTTTGATGAGTTTCAACCACATTGATGAGTTTTTTCAGACTATCCCCATTGTGGGCGTAGTCGATGAAGACCTTGGCTCCATTTTTCTGGGTGAGGACTTCCATACGACCAGGAACTCGGGTTGAAGCGATTCCTTTTTTGATGTCCTCAAGACTAGCTCCGAGACGGAGACAAGCAAGTCCTGCAGCAACGGCATTTTCTTGGTTGAAGTAACCAATCAGTTGGATATCATAGTCTCCAGCGAGTTTACCCATAGCTGAAAAACTAAAGGCTTTGGAATTCTCAATTTGGTTGCTCGACTGACTACCATAGAAATCATGGTCTTGATCTGCCACTTGTTCTTTCAAGACAGAAAAGTGATCCATGTCACTATTAATGATGACTGCTCGGCTATTTTCCATCAAGAGACGCTTGTGGTAGAAGTAGTCTTCAAAGCTAGGGTGTTCAATCGGGCCGATATGGTCGGGGCTGATATTGAGGAAAACTCCCACATCAAAGGTTAGACCATAGACACGTTTGACCAGATAGGCTTGACTGGAGACTTCCATGATGAGGTGGGTACGGTCATTTTGCACAGCTTGATGCATCATATCAAAGAGGTCAATACTCTCAGGGGTTGTCAACGCTGATTTAAAGAAAGTTTTACCATCTAGAGTTGTGTTCATAGTCGAGAGCATAGCAGGTCGATGACCTTGAGATAAGATGTTATAGGCGAAATAGGCTGCTGTTGTCTTACCCTTAGTACCAGTAAAGGCAAGGAGTTTGAGTTTTTTCTGTGGATTGCCATGAAACTCCATGGCAATCAAACTCATGGCCTTCTTGATATCGCTGACGATAATGGCAGGAATACCAACTTCATAGTCTTTTTCAGCCACATACCAATCGAGACCTTGAGAGATTGCAGAAAGAAGAAATTCCTTTTTAAAGGCAGCACCCTTGACGAAAAAGAGGCTCTTTTCTTTAGCCTTGCGGCTGTCATAGCAGATGGTGTCAAATACGACATGGCTGTAGTTGTAGTGATAATGTCCTTGGTCGATAATCTCACGGAAGAGACCATCTTTCTTTAATATATCTAATACGGTTTCAATCTTAATCATACTTTCTATTGTAAACCGAAAGTCGTAAATTTACAAGTCACAAGGAAAAGTTTATAATGGAAGATAAGGAACTTTTTCCTAGTTATCAAAATTGAATGAGGAATCTATGTCGCACGAAAACAATCACCAGCAGGCCCAGATGTTACGGGGGACTGCTTGGCTAACGGCTAGTAATTTTATCAGTCGCCTACTCGGGGCTATTTATATTATCCCTTGGTATATCTGGATGGGATCTTATGCAGCTACGGCCAATGGTCTTTTTACCATGGGCTACAATATCTATGCCTGGTTTTTGCTGGTTTCAACAGCAGGGATTCCAGTTGCGGTGGCCAAGCAAGTTGCCAAGTACAATACCATGCGAGAAGAAGAGCATAGCTTTGCCCTGGTTCGGAGCTTTTTAGGCTTTATGACAGGACTTGGCCTCGTTTTTGCTTTAATCTTGTATGTCTTTGCTCCTTGGCTAGCAGATTTGTCTGGCGTGGGCAAAGACTTGATCCCAATCATGCAAAGCTTGGCTTGGGGAGTCTTGATTTTCCCATCTATGAGTGTTATCCGAGGCTTCTTCCAAGGGATGAATAACCTGAAACCTTATGCCATGAGCCAAATCGCTGAGCAGGTCATTCGTGTTATCTGGATGCTTCTAGCAACCTTTATCATTATGAAGCTCGGTTCAGGAGATTATCTAGCAGCGGTTACCCAATCCACCTTTGCTGCCTTTGTCGGCATGGTAGCCAGTTTTGCAGTCTTGATCTATTTCCTTGCAAAAGAAGGTTTACTAAAAAGAGTCCTTGAAACAGGGGATAAGATAAACAGCAAGCGTCTCTTGGTCGATACCATTAAGGAAGCCATTCCTTTTATCCTGACAGGGTCTGCCATCCAGCTTTTCCAAATCTTGGACCAAAATACCTTTATCAATAGCATGAAGTGGTTTAGCAACTATAGTAATGAAGACTTAATTGTCATGTTTTCTTATTTCTCAGCCAATCCTAATAAAATCACTATGATTTTGATTTCTGTTGGAGTTTCAATTGGGAGCGTCGGCTTGCCACTCTTGACTGAAAACTATGTCAAGGGAGACCTGAAGGCAGCTTCTCGTCTAGTTCAGGACAGCATCACTATGCTTTTCCTATTCTTGCTACCAGCAACGGTTGGAGTGGTTATGGTAGGAGAACCTCTTTATACAGTCTTCTATGGCAAGCCAGATAGTTTGGCTATGGGCTTGTTTGTCTTTGCAGTTTTGCAGTCTACTATTTTAGGCTTGTACATGGTCTTGTCTCCAATGCTTCAGGCTATGTTCCGCAACCGCAAGGCCGTTCTCTATTTTATCTATGGTTCCATTGCCAAGCTAGTCTTGCAACTACCTACCATCGCCCTCTTCCACAGTTATGGTCCTTTGATTTCTACAACCATCGGTCTCATTATTCCTAATGTCTTGATGTATCGGGACATTTGTCAAGTAACTGGTGTTAAGCGCAAGGTGATTTTGAAGCGAACCATTTTAATCAGTTTGTTGACCCTTGTTATGTTCATCGGTGTAGGTGCCATCCAGTGGATTTTAGGATTTGTATTCCAACCAAGTGGACGTTTGTGGAGCTTCCTTTATGTAGCTCTTGTCGGTGCCATGGGTGGAGGTGTTTATGGAGTCATGAGTCTCCGTACTCGTTTATTGGATAAGGTGATTGGGAAAGCCCAAGCAGATCGCCTGCGAGTAAAATTAAAAATTTCTTAAAAAATAATTTATAAATAAAATGAATAAGTTGGGTTTTTTAAAAATCAAAACACTCTCTTATTCATTTTTTATTGTTAGAATTGGATATAAAATGTAAAACAGAGAATAAATAACGAAAGTAATTGAATTTTATGTCAAAAAACACTTGACTAAAAAGTAGTTAATTTGTATAATAAAACAAATATTTAAATCAGGAGGTTCTGGAGATGAAAAAGTCTAAGGCTAAGTATGCAACACTTGCAGGTGTCGTGTTAAGTGCAGGTATTTTATTGAGCGCGTGTGGAAATTCTAGCACAGGATCAAAAACATATAATTATGTTTATTCAAGTGATCCATCTAGTTTGAACTATCTAGCAGAAAACCGTGCAACGACCAATGATATTGTGACCAATCTGGTAGATGGGCTCATGGAAAATGACCAATATGGAAATTATGTCCCATCCTTGGCAGAGGATTGGAGTGTTTCTAAGGACGGTATGACCTATACTTACAAACTTCGTAAGGATATTAAGTGGTATACTTCAGATGGAGAAGAATATGCTCCTGTAACTGCCCAAGATTTTGTCACTGGTTTGAAATATGCAGCTGATAAAAAATCAGAAGCCTTGTACTTAGTGCAAGAATCCGTTGCTGGTTTAGATGATTATATTACTGGTAAAACAACAGACTTTTCAACTGTCGGTGTTAAGGCTCTTGATGAACAAACTGTTCAATATACTTTGACACGACCAGAATCTTACTGGAACTCAAAAACAACGTCAACTATTCTCTTCCCAGTCAATGCAGATTTCTTGAAATCAAAAGGGGATGATTTTGGCAAGGTAGACCCATCTAGCATTTTGTATAATGGACCTTTCTTGATGAAATCCTTTGTTTCAAAATCTGTCATCGAATTCAAGAAAAATCCGAATTACTGGGATGCTAAAAATGTCTTTGTAGATGATGTGAAATTGGCTTATTTTGATGGTAGTGACCAAGATGCACTGGCTCGTAACTTTGTGGAGGGAGCCTATAGCTACGCTCGTCTGTATCCAAATAGTTCAAGTTTTGAAGGGATTAAAGAAAAGCATAAGGACAATATCATTTATAGCATGCAAGATGCTACATCTTATTTCTTAAACTTTAACCTGGATAGAAAATCTTATAAATTCACTTCCAAGACAAGTGATGCTGAAAAGAAATCGACTCAGGAAGCGGTTCTTAATAAAAACTTCCGTCAAGCCATTAACTTTGCCTATGATCGTACAGCTTACGGGGCTCAATCTCAGGGAGAAGATGGGGCAACTAAGATTTTGCGTAACCTCGTCGTTCCTCCAAACTTCGTAAGTATCAATGGAAAAGACTTTGGTGAAGTAGTGGCTTCTAAGATGGTTAAATATGGCAAAGAATGGCAAGGAATCAACTTTGCAGATGCCCAGGATCCATACTACAATCCCGAAAAAGCCAAGGCTAAATTTGCAGAAGCTAAGAAAGAACTTCAAGCCAAAGGAGTCCAATTCCCTATCCACTTAGATAAAGCAGTAGATTTGACGAATAAGGCAGAGATCCAAGGAATTAATTCCATGAAACAATCAATTGAATCTGTCTTAGGTTCAGATAATGTTGTGATTGATGTTCACCAACTCTCTACTGAAGACTTTGATAATACAAGCTATTTGGCTCAAACTGCTGCTCAGAAAGATTATGATCTTTACAATGGTGGTTGGAGTGCAGATTATCAAGACCCTTCAACCTATCTTGATGTCTTTAATGTTAATTCTGGTGGTTTGATGCAAAATCTAGGTTTAGAGCCAGGTGAAGCCAATGACAAGGCCAAGGCTGTTGGATTGGATGTCTACACTCAAATGTTGGAAGAAGCCAATAAGGAGCAAGATCCAGCTAAACGTTATGAGAAATATGCTGATGCCCAAGCTTGGTTGGTGGATAGCTCTCTAGCAATTCCAAATGTTTCGCTTGGTGGAACACCAACATTGAGAAAAATTGTTCCTTTCTCAACACCATATTCATTGGCTGGTAATAAAGGAGTTGAATCATATAAATACCTCAAATTACAAGATAAGACAGTCACAAAAGACGAATATGAAAAAGCCAAAGAAAAATGGCTGAAAGAAAAAGAAGAATCTAATAAAAAAGCTCAAGAAGAATTGGCAAAACACATCAAATAAGGATTTTTCCAGCAAAACGATGGTTTCGAAAGAAGCTGTCGTTTTTTATATAGTTTGAAACTATAACTAGCTCTTGAAAAGAAGAAAATGAGTTGATGAAAATAAGTGGTACAATAGTTACTATAGATTTGGAGGTATTATATGAGCAAGGAATTACACATCAACACAATTTTGGCCCAAGCGGGCATTAAATCAGATGAAGCGACAGGAGCTTTGGTGACACCGCTTCATTTTTCAACGACCTATCAGCATCCAGAGTTTGGTCAATCTACTGGATTTGACTATACGCGCACCAAAAACCCAACTCGTAGTAAGGCGGAGGAAGTCTTAGCAGCTATTGAGTCAGCAGACTACGCTCTAGCGACTAGCTCGGGGATGTCAGCTATTGTACTGGCCTTTAGCGCCTTTCCAGTAGGAAGTAAGGTCTTGGCTGTCCGTGACCTTTACGGAGGTTCTTTCCGCTGGTTCAACCAAGTTGAGCAGGAAGGCCGTTTCCATTTCACCTATGCCAATACAGAAGAAGAATTGATTGCGGAGTTAGAAAAAGATGTGGATGTTCTCTATATCGAAACCCCAACCAATCCCTTGATGTTGGAATTTGACATCGAAAAGCTAGCAAAATTGGCTCATGATAAGGGGGCCAAAGTGGTGGTGGACAATACCTTCTATAGCCCTATCTACCAACGTCCAATTGAAGATGGAGCAGATATCGTTCTCCATTCAGCAACCAAGTATCTAGCAGGTCACAATGATGTCTTGGCTGGAGTGGTTGTAACCAATAGTTTAGAACTATACGAAAAACTTTTCTACAATCTTAATACGACAGGAGCAGTCTTGTCTCCATTTGACAGTTATCAATTGATTCGTGGTCTCAAGACTCTGTCTCTTCGTATGGAACGCTCAACAGCCAATGCTCAAGAAGTGGTCGCCTTTTTGAAGGATTCTCCAGCAGTCAAGGAAGTTCTCTATACGGGTCGTGGGGGCATGATTTCTTTTAAGGTAGCGGATGAAACACGCATTCCTCATATTTTGAACAGTCTCAAGATCTTCTCTTTTGCGGAAAGTTTGGGTGGGGTAGAAAGTCTCATTACTTATCCAACGACGCAAACCCACGCTGATATTCCAGCAAAAGTGCGCCATTCTTATGGTTTGACAGATGACCTCTTGCGCTTGTCTATTGGGATTGAGGATGCTAGAGATTTGATTGCAGATTTGCGCCAAGCCTTGGAAGGATAAGACAAAGATGGGAAAATATGATTTTACAAGCCTGCCCAATCGTTTAGGGCACCATACCTATAAATGGAAAGAGGCAGAAACGGATAGTAAAGTCTTGCCAGCTTGGATAGCGGATATGGACTTTGTAGTCTTGCCTGAAATCCGCCAAGCCGTGCAAACTTACGCTGATCAACTGGTTTATGGTTATACTTATGCCAGTGAAGAGTTAATCAAGGAAGTTCAAAAGTGGGAAGCTACACAACACGGTTACCACTTTGATAAAGAGGCCCTTGTCTTTATCGAGGGTGTGGTACCGGCCATCTCAACAGCTATTCAAGCCTTTACAAAAGAAGGCGAAGCGGTTCTGATTAACACACCTGTCTATCCACCTTTTGCTCGTAGTGTCAAGTTGAACAATCGTAGATTGATTACCAATTCTTTGGTGGAAAAGGATGGTCTGTTTGAGATTGACTTTGATCAACTTGAAAAGGATTTGGTGGAAGAGGAGGTCAAACTCTATATTCTTTGTAACCCTCACAATCCTGGTGGACGTGTTTGGGAAAAGGAAGTGTTGGAGAAGATTGGCCAACTCTGCCAAAAACACGGTGTTTTCTTGGTTTCGGATGAGATTCACCAAGATTTGGCCCTCTTTGGTCACAAACACCAGTCTTTTAATACCATCAATCCTGCCTTTAAAGAATTTGCGATTGTCTTGAGCAGTGCCACTAAAACCTTTAACATCGCTGGAACAAAAAATTCCTATGCCGTCATTGAAAATCCTAAGTTGAGACTGACTTACCAGAAACGCCAGTTGGCCAATAACCAGCATGAAATTTCAGGCTTGGGTTATTTGACGACAGAAGCTGCCTATCGATACGGTAAAGATTGGTTAGAGGAACTCAAGCAAGTTTTTGAAGACCATATCAATTATGTGGTGGATTTATTTGGAAAAGAGACTAAAATCAAGGTCATGAAACCGCAAGGAACCTACTTGATTTGGCTTGATTTTTCAGCCTATGACCTGACTGATGAAAAATTACAAGAGCTTTTGAGAAATGAAGCCAAGGTTATCCTCAATCGTGGTTTGGATTTTGGGGAGGAAGGAAGTCTCCATGCCCGCCTCAATGTAGCTATGCCTAAATCTTTGTTGCAAGAAGTTTGTCAGCGAATTGTGACGACTTTAGATAAACTTTAAAAATCCAGCCTTCTAGGAGAAAAGTCTTCCTAGAAGGCTATTTTCATAGGGGAAAATATGGTATAATAAAAAGATAAGGTAAAGGTAAAAATATGGCTAAATTGATTCCGGGGAAAGTCCGTATCGAAGGCGTTACCCTTTATGAAACTGGTAAGGTTGACATCATCAAGGAAAAGAACAATCGACTCTACGCTCGCGTTGCAGAAGAAGAACTGCGCTATAGTTTAGAGGATGATTTGGTTTTTTGTGCCTGCGATTTTTTCCAAAAGAGGGGCTACTGTGTGCATTTGGCAGCTCTGGAGCATTTTCTGAAAAATGATGAGCGCGGTCAGGAAATCTTGCAGGGGCTGGAAGAAGGTCATGAAGAAAAAGAGGCCGTTGAAACCAAGGTGACCTTGGGTGGCAAATTTTTGGATCGAATCTTGTCTCCAAAATCAGAACGTGCCTATGAATTATCGGCTGTGGGGCAGGTGGAAGCAGGAACCAATCATATCTTGTGGACCCTGAGAATCGGGCAAACCAATAGCCAAAAATACTATGTCATTCGGGATATTCCACTCTTTTTAAAAGTCGTCGAGAAGAGAAAACCTTATATGATTGGGAAGACCTATGAGGAGTCTCTGTCTTGGGAATCCTTTGATGAGGCAAGTCAAGAGCTTCTGACTTTCTTGCGGGGACTAGTGGAGGAAGGACTCGCTCCAGACCTCTTTTTCCAAAACCAAGGTCGACATCTCTTTTTCCCTCTGACCTTTTTTGAGCAGGGTGTGAATTTACTGATGACCTTGCCGCATTTTCAATTTGACCATCAAGTGGATAGCTACCAAACCCTGCTTTTTCAGGATATGAATGCGGATGCCAATCTCTTTACCTTTACAGTAACAGAATACTCGGATTATTTTGAAATGGAAATCAGTGAGAGTCCACGGGTCAATGCCTTTTGTCAGGGAGCTGTGCTTTTCCATAGAGGACAGGTTTACTTTCTAACAGACCAGCAGATGCGTCTTCTCAAGGAAATTAAAGCGTTGCCTTTGGATCAGCATGGCAAGAAATACCTGCAATTTGATAGCAGTGACCGAGATAAGTTGGCTTCTTGTCTGACTCTTTTTAACCAGATGGGGACCGTTTCAGCTCCAGAACGGTTACAAATCAAATCCTTTGCACCCTCTTTTTACTTTGACAGGGAAGAAGATCATCGGATTCGTTTAGAAATCCAGTTTGATTATGGGGATAGGCTGGTATCTAGCCGACAAGAGTTAGAAGAATTACCATTTTCGAGTGACGCGGACTTAGAAGAAAGAATTTTCCAAGTCTGTTTGGTAGCTGGTTTTGAAGCAGACTTTCAATCTTGGCGTCAGGCCTTAAAAGCCGAGTCTGTTTATCATTTCTTCCACGAAATTATTCCAGTCTTTGAAAAACTCGGGCAGGTTGACCTATCAGACAAGTTAGCAGAACTTTATAGTCTAGTAAGTCCTCAAGTGCAGATTGCTTCCAAGGGAGGTCTCTTGGAAATCCAGTTTGATTTTCAAGATATTGCCCAAGAGGAAATTGACCAAGCCATGCAGGCCTTGGTTGCCAACAAGGATTTTTATATTGATTCGTCCAATCAAGTCTACTTTTTTGATGAAGAAACCAAGAAAATTCGCCAAAATCTACAGGAACTGGGGCAGTTTGAATTAAAAGATGGGGCCTTGCAGGCTCGAAAATCCTTGGCCTACAGTTTAGCTCATCTTTTTGAAGGGCGTGACCGTGTTTCTTTTTCACAAGAATTCCAGAATCTGGCCCACGATTTGACGCATCCAGAGGATTTTCCTCGACAGGCAACTCAGATTAAGGCTGACTTGCGAGATTATCAGGAAAAGGGAATCGGCTGGTTGCAGATGCTCCATCATTATGGTTTTGGTGGGATTTTGGCTGATGATATGGGACTTGGTAAAACCTTGCAGACCATTGCTTTTTTGACCAGTCAAGTGACAAAAGAAAGTCGAGTCTTGATTCTCGCTCCGTCGGGTTTGATTTATAACTGGGCAGATGAGTTTCAGAAATTTGCCCCACAGTTGGATGTGGCTGTTGTGCATGGTCTGAAAGCTAGTCGTGAAGAGATTCTTGTTGAGAGCCATCAAATCTATGTGACGAGTTATGCTACCTTCCGTCAGGACAGTGATCTTTATCAGGGGATGGCCTTTGACTTCCTTTTCTTAGATGAGGCTCAGGTCATGAAAAATGCCCAGACTAAGATCGCCCAGACCTTGAGACAATTTGTGGTGCCGTCAGTCTTTGCCTTGTCAGGAACTCCTATTGAAAATCATCTAGGTGAGTTGTGGTCTATTTTTCAAATCGTTATGCCAGGACTCCTGCCAAGCAAGAAAGAATTTATGAAATTACCAGCTGAGCGCGTTGCTCAGTTTATCAAACCTTTCGTGATGCGGCGCAAGAAAGAAGAAGTTCTGACTGAATTACCAGACTTGATTGAAGTGGTTTATAAGAATGAACTGGAAGACCAGCAAAAGGCTATCTACCTAGCCCAGTTACAACAGATGCGAGACCGTTTGGCTCAGGTGTCAGATCAGGAATTTCAGCGTAGTCGAGTGGAAATCTTGTCTGGTCTGATGCGCTTGCGTCAAATCTGTGACACTCCTGCCCTCTTTATGGAAGATTATCAGGGAGCCAGTGGCAAACTGGATAGTCTCCGAGACCTGCTGGTACAGGTGGCAGACGGCGGACACCGTGTCTTGATTTTCTCTCAGTTCAAGGGAATGTTGGAGAAAATAGAACAAGAACTGCCAGACTTGGGCATGACATCCTTTAAAATTACGGGTTCGACCCCAGCCAAGGAAAGACAAGACATGACCAAGGCCTTTAACCAAGGGGAACGAGATGCCTTTCTGATTTCCCTCAAGGCAGGTGGGGTTGGTCTGAACCTGACAGGTGCTGATACGGTTATCTTGGTTGACCTTTGGTGGAATCCTGCGGTGGAAGCGCAAGCCATTGGTCGTGCCCATCGGATGGGTCAGGAAGAAACGGTTGAGGTCTATCGCTTGGTAACTAAAGGAACTATCGAAGAAAAAATTCAGGAACTCCAAGAACAGAAGAAACATCTGGTGTCACAGGTATTGGACGGAACAGAGTCACGTGGCAGCCTGACCCTAGCAGAAATTAGAGAAATTTTGGGAATTTCTGAAGTCAGCACTTGAAAAATCAAGACAATACGCTATAATGAAGTGTTGAAAGGAAATAGAAAATGAAACAAGAACGATTTCCATTGGTGTCAGATGACGAGGTTATGTTGACTGAAATGCCAGTCATGAATCTCTATGATGAGTCTGATCTGATCAGTAATATCAAGGGTGAGTATCGAGATAAAAATTATTTAGAATGGGCTCCGATTACTGAAGAGGCACCAGTAAAACCGATTGAAAAGCAAGTAGAGAAACCTAAAAAGGCTCCTTTAGGGGTTAAAAAAGAAGGAAAGAGCTATGCGGAGGTGGCGCGTGAAGAAGCGCGTGCAGATTTGAAAAAGAAACGCTCAGCAAGCTATCTTACTAAGGATATTACTCCTACAAGACGTCATTCTAAATCAGGCCTTGTTAGACAGGGCAATCAACCGACAGCACCTTTCCAAAAGGAAAATCCTGGTGAATTTGTCAAATATAGCCAAAAATTAACCCAGTCTCATTACATCTTGGCGGAAGAAGTTCATTCTATACCTACCAAGAATGAAGAAGTGTCAGCACCTGCTCCAAAGAAAAACAACTATGATTTTCTAAAGAAGAGCCAAATTTACAATAAAAAAAGTAAACAAACAGAACAAGAACGTCGGGTTGCCCAAGAGTTGAATCTGACTAGAATTACAGAATAGGGGAGAAAACATGCCAAAGACATATCATTTTATCGGAATTAAGGGATCAGGGATGAGTGCCTTGGCCTTGATGTTGCACCAAATGGGGCATAAGGTACAGGGATCAGATGTTGAAAAGTACTACTTTACTCAACGTGGTCTTGAGCAGGCAGGAATTACCATTCTTCCTTTTGATGAAAAGAATCTAGACGGTGATATGGAAATTATCGCTGGAAATGCCTTTCGCCCAGATAACAACGTTGAAATTGCCTATGCGGACCAAAATGGTATCAGTTACAAACGTTACCATGAGTTCCTAGGTAGCTTTATGCGTGACTTTGTTAGCATGGGAGTAGCAGGAGCACATGGAAAAACTTCAACGACAGGTATGTTGTCTCACGTCTTGTCTCACATCACAGACACCAGCTTCTTGATTGGAGATGGAACAGGTCGTGGTTCGGCCAATGCCAAATATTTTGTCTTTGAATCTGACGAATATGAGCGTCACTTTATGCCTTATCATCCAGAATACTCTATCATCACTAACATTGACTTTGACCATCCAGACTATTTCACAAGTCTAGAGGATGTTTTCAATGCCTTTAATGACTATGCCAAACAAATTACCAAGGGTCTTTTTGTCTATGGTGAAGATGCAGAATTGCGTAAAATTACAGCCAATGCTCCGATTTATTATTATGGTTTTGAAGCTGAAGGTAATGATTTTGTAGCTAGCGATCTTCTTCGTTCAACAACTGGTTCAACCTTCACAGTTCACTTCCGTGGACAAGAATTGGGTCAATTCCACATCCCAACCTTTGGTCGTCACAATATCATGAATGCGACAGCCGTTATTGGTCTTCTTTACACAGCAGGGTTTGACTTGAACTTAGTGCGTGAGCACCTGAAAACATTTGCCGGTGTTAAGCGTCGTTTCACTGAGAAAATTGTCAATGACACAGTGATTATCGATGACTTTGCCCACCATCCAACAGAAATCATTGCGACCTTGGATGCAGCTCGTCAGAAATACCCAAGCAAGGAAATTGTAGCAGTCTTCCAACCGCATACTTTTACCAGAACAATCGCTTTGTTGGACGAATTTGCTCATGCTTTGAACCAAGCAGATGCTGTTTATCTAGCGCAAATTTATGGATCTGCTCGTGAGGTGGATCATGGGGATGTTAAGGTAGAAGATCTAGCTAATAAAATCAACAAGAAACATCAAGTGATCACTGTTGAAAATGTTTCTCCACTCCTAGACCATGATAATGCTGTCTATGTCTTTATGGGAGCAGGAGATATCCAAACCTATGAATACTCATTTGA
The DNA here is from genome assembly GCA_032480835.1 of Streptococcus mitis. Classification (GTDB taxonomy): domain Bacteria; phylum Bacillota; class Bacilli; order Lactobacillales; family Streptococcaceae; genus Streptococcus; species Streptococcus mitis_DK. Next base: position 89,874 of record JAWETZ010000001.1, on the reverse strand, counting down.
ACGTCTCTTGTCTAACTTGACAAGCAATGTTCAGTAGGCTATTCTTATGGAAATTCCAATTAAGATCATTCAGGCGAGTAAGTCTGATTTGGCTGAGGTAGTGGCACTTCAGGCTTCATCTTTTCCAGCTGAAAAGCAGAAACCTTCCCATATTTTAGAAGAAAGTATCCGTAAGTGTGCGGATACCTTTCTTCTAGCTAGGGATGAAAATCAGCTGTTGGGCTATATTCTAGGTGGTCCTTACCCACACAATCCGAAATGTCTAGAAATACATTCTTTAGTCATCGAGGCTGACCATCAGAGACAGGGCTTGGGAACGCTTCTTCTTGCAGCCTTGAAAGAGGTGGCAGTTGAGCTGGAGTACAAAGGGATTCGCTTGAAGAGTCCTGATGAGCTACTTTCCTATTTTGAAATGAACGGTTTTATTGATGAAGAAACTTACCTTTATGCAACTAGCCAGGCTTTTAGCATGATTTGGTTTAATCCCTTTTATCTGGAGGTAAAATGAAAATCAGACAAGCAAGATTAGAAGATTTAGATCGTATCGTTGAGATTGAACTAGAAAATTTCTCGGTTGAAGAAGCCATTCCTCGCTCTGTTTTTGAGGCGCATTTGCGAGAAATTCAGACCTCGTTTCTGGTTGCAGAAAAAGAGGGTAAGATTATTGGGTATATTGAAGGACCAGTTGGCCCACAACGCCATCTGCAAGATCACTCTTTTACAGAAGACATAAAAGACTATAGTCATGAGACTGGTGGTTATATCTCTGTGACCTGTCTGTCTATTGCCAAGGAGGCACAGGGACTTGGACTTGGTCAGAAATTACTAACAGCCTTGAAAGAGTTGGCTCTTGAACACGAAAGAGAAGGTATTAACCTAACCTGTCATGACTATCTCATCGCCTACTATGAAAAGCATGGATTTGTCAACGAAGGCTTGTCCCAGTCAACCTTTGCAGGGGAAACTTGGTATGATATGGTCTGGGAAGGTAAAAAATAAGCTAGAAAAGCATGCTAGGTTGCTTTTCTTTCGTTTTTAAGATATAATATTATGGATTGTCAACGAGGAGGATAAACTTTTGAGTGAAAAGCCAAGAGAAGACGAAAAATTAAGCTTTAAAGAGCAGATTTTACGTGATTTAGAACGCGTCAAAAAATATGAAGAAGAACAGGAAGAAGTTAATTTAGCTTCAATAAAACCCCAACTTTCTTCTAAAAATGATCAGTCAATAGAAGATTTGATGGAAGATTCTCTATCAGCTGTAGAGGATATTATGAGAAACGCTCCTACCGTGCCGACTCACCCCAGCCAAGATTTACCAGCTTCTCCATCAGATGAGATAAAAAGAGAAACTCTTACTGTTCCAAGCCATCCAAGTCAAGATGTTCCTTCTTCTCCAGCAGAAGAGGCTGCAAGACAAGCTTCACTTACTCCTAGTCACCCGAGTCAAGAAGGACCTTCTACTCCATCAGCGGAAGGAGTATCAAGACCAACTCCAGGACCTGTTAGTCCTAGAAACGTAGAGAAGGAATTTAATGAAATCCCAACAAGGGTAGCTGTTTCTTATAAGACAGAAGGTCAGAGAGAGGTAAAAAAAGAAGTTCCTACTTCCCAACCAGTAGTGGAAAAGAAAGCTGTAGAAGAAATGCCTGTAACTCCACGTCGTAGCCGTCGTGAGACAGTTCAGCCTACTAAGAAGAAAAAATCAGGATTCAAGGCCTTCTTTATTTCTTTGCTAATTTTCCTAGGCTTGATTTCAGCAGGTGGTTACTTCGGTTATCAGTATGTTCAGTCGTCTTTGCAGCCTGTGGATGCTTCATCTAAACAATATGTGACAGTGCAAATCCCAGAAGGAGCCAATGTTCAAACAATTGGTTCAACTCTTGAAAAGTCTGGCTTGATTAAACACGGAGTGATTTTTGCTTTTTATGCGAAATATAAGAATTATTCAGATTTGAAGTCTGGCTATTACAATTTGCAAAAGAGTATGAGTACAGAAGACATCATCCACGAACTACAAAAAGGTGGAACAGCTGAAGCTCAAGAACCTGCGCTTGCGAATTTAACAATTCCAGAAGGTTATACGATTGATCAAATTGCACAAGCGGTAGGTCAATTGCAAGGTGACTTCAAAGAGCCTTTGACAGCTGATGCCTTTCTAGCTAAAGTTCAAGATGAGAACTTTATCAGCCAAGAAGTTGCCAAATATCCTAGTCTACTTGAAAGCTTGCCTACAAAGGAAAGTGGCGTTCGTTACCGTTTAGAAGGTTTCCTCTTCCCAGCTACATACTCTATCAAGGAAAGCACAACTATTGAAAGCTTGATTGATGAGATGCTGGCAGCTATGGATAAGACTTTGGCACCTCATTATAGTGCGATTAAGTCTAAAAATTTGACAGTCAATGAATTGTTGACGATTGCTTCACTAGTCGAAAAAGAAGGTGCTAAGACTGAAGATCGTAAGTTGATTGCAGGTGTATTCTACAATCGCTTGAATCTTGGTATGCCACTTCAAAGTAATATTGCCATCTTGTATGCTCAAGGAAAACTTGGTCAGAAGATTAGTCTTGCTGATGATGCTGGAATTGATACGACAATTAATTCACCGTATAATGTTTATACGAAAGCTGGTTTGATGCCAGGTCCAGTAGATAGTCCAAGTTTGGATGCCATTGAGGCAAGTATTAATCAGACTAAGAGTGATAACTTATACTTTGTAGCTAATGTTACAGATGGCAAGGTCTATTATGCTGCTACTCAGGAGGAGCACGATCGTAATGTCGCTGAACATGTCAACAGCAAATTAAACCAAACAAACTAAAATTATGTGATGTTTCACATAATTTTCTTTAGAGAATATCATTAGAAGAAAGTTGAGAAAAATGGCAGAAAAAACATATCCTATGACCCTAGCGGAAAAGGAAAAACTTGAAAAAGAATTAGAAGAATTGAAATTGGTTCGCCGTCCAGAAGTGGTAGAACGCATTAAGATTGCCCGTTCATACGGTGACCTTTCTGAAAACAGTGAGTACGAAGCAGCTAAGGATGAACAGGCCTTTGTTGAAGGACAGATCTCTAGCTTGGAAACAAAAATCCGTTATGCTGAAATCGTAAATAGCGACTCAGTTGCCCAAGACGAAGTAGCGATTGGTAAAACAGTTACTATCCAAGAAATTGGTGAGGACGAAGAAGAAGTTTATATTATCGTAGGTTCAGCGGGTGCGGATGCCTTTGCAGGTAAGGTTTCAAATGAAAGCCCAATTGGACAAGCCTTGATTGGTAAGAAAACAGGTGACACAGCAACCATTGAAACCCCTGTTGGTAGCTATGATGTAAAAATCTTAAAGGTTGAAAAAACAGCCTAAAAACAGAAAAGGAGTGGGGAGGCAATGCGCTTCACTCACTCCTTTTTCCATTTTAAATTGAATTGGAGACGATATGAGTTCAAAGAAGAAAAAAAATAAGATGGAGCGTGGTCTGACCAATCGTCACGTACAGGTTATGGCCATTGCAGGAACAATCGGAACAGGACTCTTTTTGGGAGCAGGTCGCTCAATTAGCCTAACAGGTCCTTCCATTGTACTGATTTATATGATTACAGGGGCTTTCATGTTCCTCATGATGCGTGCGGTTGGGGAAATGCTTTACCAAGACCCTGAGCAACATACCTTTATCAACTTTATCACGCGCCATTTGGGTAAGGGCTGGGGATATTTCTCGGTTTGGTCTTACTGGTTATCTGTTGTCTTTATCGGTATGGCGGAAATCACTGCTATCTCTCACTATGTTCAGTTTTGGTTTCCTAGCTGGCCCAGCTGGATGATTGAGATTGGTTTTTTGACCATTCTAGCCTTGGTCAATCTGATTGCGGTGAAGCTCTTTGGGGAAGTTGAGTTTTGGTTTGCTATGGTCAAGATTGTGGCTATTTTAGCCATGATTGCTACAGGTATCTTTATGGTCTTGACAGGATTTAAGACACCTCATGGAGTGGCAAGTTTAGCCAATATTGCTGACAATTTCTCCCTCTTCCCAAATGGTGGAGTGAACTTTGTCATGGCTTTCCAGATGGTTTTCTTTGCCTATCTCATGATTGAGTTTATCGGGGTCACAACTTCTGAAACCAAAAATCCACGTCAGGTTTTGCCAAAAGCTGTTAAGGAAATTCCTTTGCGTATCGTCTTTTTCTATGGTGGAGCTCTCTTGGCCATTATGTCCATTATTCCTTGGCGTGAACTTGCTTCTGCTGATTCTCCTTTTGTAACAGTATTTGAATTGGCAGGTATCAAGTGGGCGGCGGCCTTAATTAATTTCGTCGTTTTGACGTCAGCAGCATCTGCTCTTAACTCAACCCTTTATTCAACAGGACGTCATTTGTACCAGATTGCCCATGATTCGCCAAATCGCTTCCTAAAAGCAATTAAGGCAGATACTCTCTCTAGACACAATGTGCCACAAAATGCTATCATCGCTTCAGCGGTTCTGATTGCCCTAGCAGCCTTTATCAATGTCTTGCCAGGAGTTTCGGATGCTTTTGCCTTGATTACGGCATCATCATCAGGTGTCTATATCGCCATTTATATCTTGATTATGGTGGCTCACCTTAAATACCGCAAGTCACCAGCCTTTATGGCGGATGGCTATCTCATGCCCCATTATCGTTTCCTAAATCCTTTAACCATGCTTTTCTTTGCCTTCGTCTTTGTAACCCTCTTTTTACAAGAGTCTACATTTGTCGGAGCAATTGGTTCAGCTATCTGGATTATCGGTTTCGGGATTTACAGCCAATGGAAATTTAGAAAATAGATTTTAAATTCATCAACTCAGGTTGGTGAGTTTTTGTTAGTTTGACAGTCTATTGAAATAGGACTATAATCAAGCTGTAACAGTATTTGAGGAGGTTTAGATGTACTTTAGATTGGAAAATAAGGAATCCCAGAAAGCGCAGGAAATTGGGAATTTGATTCGTGCTTATAATCGTTCAAAAAGAGAAGAGGCTGAAAGTGAGCCCCTTAATCTTTATGTCGAAGATGAAAAGGGCAATCTTCTGGCAGGCTTGGTGGCTGAGACTTTTGGAAATTGGCTAGAAATCGAGTATTTGTTTGTGAAAGAGGAACTGAGAGGGCAAGGAATCAGTTCAAGACTATTGCAGCAAGCAGAAACTGAAGCTAAGAATCGAAACTGTCGTTTTGCTTTTGTCAATACTTACCAGTTTCAAGCTCCAGATTTTTATAAAAGGCATGGCTACAAGGAAGTCTTTACCTTACAAGACTATCCCTACACAGGAAAAAGATTTTATTACCAAAAAGATTTGTAAGATGAATATGAAAGTATAAGGCAAAGAGGGGTTCTTGACATAAGTATGAAGGGGATTCTCGATAAATACCAGTTAAATCCTACAAATTGTGTCTTTCTAGACGATATCGAGGACAATACAATATTAGATGTGAAATCCTACGATGCTGTAGATGTTTTGAAAAAAATTGAATAAGCAGAAAACTCTCTATCTTTTTATGGTAGAGAGTTTTTTGTTAACAAAATGTTACAAAATGACAATTATATATTGCATTAAGTTGGATATATGATATAATAATGTTAAAGAGAGCGCAACTTTTTAAAACTATAAGGAGGACGAAGGTGGCTAAAAATTTAAAATTAAAATTAGCTCGGGTAGAGCTTGATTTAACTCAAGGTAAACTGGCAGAGGATGTTGGGGTGACGCGCCAGACTATTGGTTTGATAGAAGCAGGGAAATATAATCCTAGTCTCTCGCTCTGTCAGTCCATATGCAGATGCTTAGGCAAAACGTTAGACCAACTATTTTGGGAGGAAGAAGATGAAAAATAGAAAAAAACTTGTTATCAAAGATGAACGTACGGAAAAATTGGATGGAAATATTTCAGGAGAAATTCTCTTGGGTATGTACCTATTTTTGGCACTGGAAATTTTTGCCAAAGTTTATATTTTTAATTTAACGCTTCTGTCCTATTTACCAGAATTACTTTTATTGATTGGAGTCGGTTTGTATGCCATTATTCGCCGCATGTATGTAGGAATTGATATTCGAGATATTGTTGAGAATACTGGAAAAGAAAGAATTTTATCTGCTTTGGGATTTTCTATAGTGATTTTATTGATTGATATCGTAGGAAATCGCGAGGAACTGGTCAATCTATTGACTTGGAAGTACTCCCTAAAAGTGGTTCTAGCAGTTATCATCTATCTCGTTGGGAGTTATTCTATGGACCGAGTGATCCTATACTTGAATCGCAGAAATCAGCAAGTTTGGGAGGAAGAAGATGAAAAATAGATTTTTTTATTATCAATTACTAGACGAAAGAGAAGAACAACTGATCAATAAAGCGGGGGCTGAAAGTTTCTATATCTCTATAGCTTTCTTGATTTTATCTTATATGATTGCAGTATTAGCACCAAGTCTTTTTAATCCGAGAATGATTCTCATCATTATCATTATTGGAACTTCTTACTTTTTCGGCCGTGCTCGAGATTTTGGTGTGAACTACTATAGTCGTTTTCATTTTACAATTTTAGGGTGTTTGCTGGTAACTCTTGCTATTACGACTCTTTTGATGTTGCAGAATTATCAATTTAACATAGAAATTTATCAGCACAATCCTTTGAACGTTAAATACTTATCTGCTTGGGTCATTACTTATCTGATTTATCTTCCTTGGGTTTTTATCGGTAATCTCGGCCTTAAAAGTTATGGAGAATGGGCTCAGAAAAAGTTTGAACAAGATATGGATGAACTGGAGAGTGGAGAATAGCTTGTTACTCTTTTCTCAATCCAGCCAAAATGTGTTATAATAGTACTAATTTATTGGAATACATGAAAGTTCTTGAAAATTTTTATGTGTTTCTAGCTAAGGAAGTAGGAAAAGTATGTATCCAGATGATAGTTTGACATTGCACACGGACTTGTACCAGATCAACATGATGCAGGTTTACTTTGACCAAGGGATTCACAATAAAAAGGCGGTCTTTGAGGTTTATTTCCGCCAACAGCCTTTTAAGAATGGCTATGCGGTTTTTGCAGGTTTGGAAAGAATTGTAAGCTATCTTGAAGATTTGCGTTTTTCAGATAGTGATATCGACTACTTAGAGTCGCTTGGCTATCATGGGGAATTCTTGGATTACCTTCGAAATTTCAAGTTGGAGTTGACCGTTCGTTCTGCTCAAGAAGGGGACTTGGTCTTTGCCAATGAACCGATTGTACAGGTGGAAGGCCCTCTAGCCCAATGTCAATTGGTTGAAACGGCTCTTTTGAATATTGTCAACTACCAGACCTTGGTGGCGACTAAGGCAGCTCGTATTCGTTCAGTCATTGAAGATGAGCCTTTGATGGAGTTTGGGACACGTCGGGCTCAAGAGATGGATGCGGCTATCTGGGGAACACGCGCAGCGGTAATTGGTGGTGCCAATGGAACCAGCAATGTGCGTGCGGGTAAACTCTTTGACATTCCTGTCTTGGGAACTCATGCCCATGCCTTGGTACAGGTTTATGGTAACGACTATGAGGCCTTTAAGGCTTATGCTGCGACCCACAAAAATTGTGTCTTTCTTGTGGATACCTATGATACCCTTCGCATTGGTGTGCCAGCTGCCATTCAGGTGGCGCGTGAGTTGGGGGATCAGATTAACTTTATGGGTGTCCGCATTGACTCTGGAGACATTGCCTATATTTCTAAAAAAGTTCGTCAACAACTGGACGAGGCAGGATTTACTGATGCTAAGATTTATGCATCAAATGACCTTGATGAAAATACCATCCTCAACCTTAAGATGCAAAAGGCCAAGATTGATGTCTGGGGCGTGGGAACCAAGCTGATTACAGCCTATGACCAGCCAGCTCTTGGTGCAGTTTACAAGATTGTTGCAATCGAAGATGAAAATGGCAAGATGCGTAATACCATCAAGCTGTCTAATAATGCGGAAAAAGTGTCGACGCCAGGTAAGAAGCAGGTGTGGCGCATTACCAGTCGTGAAAAAGGCAAGTCAGAAGGCGATTATATCACTTATGACGGTGTGGATGTGAGCGACATGACAGAAATCAAGATGTTCCATCCGACCTATACCTACATCAAGAAGACCGTTCGTAATTTTGATGCCGTTCCTCTCTTGGTGGATATCTTTAAAGATGGGAAACTGATTTACAACTTGCCTAGTTTGACTGAGATTCAGGATTATGCTCGTAAGGAATTTGACAAGCTTTGGGATGAGTACAAGCGCGTGCTCAATCCGCAGCATTATCCAGTGGATTTGGCGCGTGATGTATGGCAAGACAAGATGGACTTGATTGATAAGATGCGCAAGGAAGCTCTTGGTGAAGGAGAAGAAGAATGAGTTTGCAAGAAACGATTATCCAAGAACTGGGCGTGAAACCAGTGATTGATGCCCAGGAAGAAATCCGCCGTTCCATTGATTTCTTAAAAAGATACCTGAAAAAACATCCCTTCCTAAAAACCTTTGTACTAGGGATTTCTGGAGGACAAGATTCAACCTTAGCAGGTCGATTGGCCCAACTAGCTATGGAAGAGCTGCGATCAGAAACGGGAGACGACAGCTACAAATTTATCGCTGTTCGCCTGCCATATGGAGTGCAAGCTGATGAAGCAGATGCTCAAAAAGCCCTAGCCTTTATCCAGCCAGATGTCAGTTTAGTGGTGAATATTAAGGAGTCTGCAGATGCCATGACAGCTGCAGTTGATGCGACAGGTAGTCCTGTTTCAGATTTTAACAAGGGCAATATCAAGGCTCGTTGCCGTATGATTGCTCAGTATGCCCTTGCTGGTTCCCATAGCGGAGCGGTCATTGGAACAGACCACGCCGCGGAAAATATCACAGGTTTCTTTACCAAGTTTGGTGATGGTGGTGCGGATATTCTCCCTCTTTACCGCCTCAATAAGCGCCAAGGAAAACAACTCTTGCAGGAACTTGGTGCAGACCCAGCCCTTTATGAAAAAATCCCAACAGCGGACCTAGAAGAAGACAAACCAGGTCTAGCTGATGAAGTAGCCCTCGGAGTCACTTATGAAGAGATTGACGACTACCTAGAAGGCAAAACAATCAGCCCAGAAGCTCAAGCGACTATCGAAAACTGGTGGCACAAAGGCCAACACAAACGCCACCTATCCATCACCGTCTTTGATGACTTTTGGGAGTAAAAAGGTCCGGTGGACCTTTTTACCCCGAGTCTAGAAATAAGAAAACGAGGAACCTCCAGTGGAGGTTTTCAGCCCGAGTCTAGAAACGGGAAAACGAGGAGGTCCGGGTGACCTTTTTAGCTTGAGCCTTGAAATAAAAAAGTGAGAGAAGATTCGGTAACTCGAAGAGTTCGATTTCGTCGTCTCACCCCCGCAACGATGACTAGGTTTGAAAAGCTTGGTAAAGCGCATTTCAAACCAGACAGCGACTGCGTCAAGGGATTATACGAAAAGCTCGTTTTCTAGCTGTTGCTGAGTCTAGTCCTTTTACTCCGAGCATGGAAACAGGTAAGCGAGGAAGGTCCAGTGGACCTTTTTAGCTTATTACCTTGAAATTAAAAAGCAAAGTAAATTTAAATTGAGGTTGGGCAGAGAATCATCTATCAGAAAGCGAGGTAGCGTCATGAAAGCAATCGGTACGCAAACGTTACAGACAGACTGTTTGATTTTGAGAAGATTTGTGGAGAGTGATGCGGAAGCCATGTTTCAGAATTGGGCTTCGTCTGCTGAGAATCTGGCCTATGTCACCTGGAATCCCCATCCTGATGTCGAGGTGACTCGAAATTCGATTCGTAACTGGGTTGCCTCCTATACAAATCCCAACTATTACAAATGGGCCATTTGCCTCAAAGAAAAACCAGAGCAAGTGATTGGAGATATCAGCATCGTTAAGATGGATGAGCCCGATTTAAGTTGTGAAATTGGCTATGTGCTAGGCAAGAAATACTGGGGTCGTGGTATCATGACAGAGGCCTTAAAAGCTGTGTTGGACTTTTGTTTTACCCAAGCAGGATTTCAAAAAGTCAGAGCACGATATGCTAGTCTCAATCCAGCTTCTGGTCGTGTCATGGAGAAGGCTGGAATGTCTTATCTAAAAACTGTTGCAAATGGGGTGGAGAGAAAAGGCTATCTTGCGGATCTTATTTATTACCAGATAAGTAGGGAAGACAGGTGATTTTCTTTCCTGTGTCTATCAAAGTCAGATCTTGTCTGGCTTTTTTTGCAACATTTTTTACATAATCTGATTAAATTCCTATTTTTCCCTATCATTGTCCCTGTTTTTTCTGGAGTTTTGGGGCTATAATAGTTCTATCAAATCAAAGAATGGAGGAAGGCAATGGATACGATTATCTTTTTTATCAGTGTTTTTCTTGCTGGAATTCTTTCCTTCTTTTCTCCTTGTATTTTACCCTTGTTACCAGTTTATGCAGGGGTCTTGTTGGATGACAAAGATGGTTCTCAGGTTTCTAGTGGAAAATATTCAATCTCAGTTGTTAGTCTATTACGAACTCTGGCCTTTATAGCGGGGATTTCTTTTATCTTTATCATACTAGGTTATGGAGCTGGTTTTGTAGGTAATTTGCTTTATGCCTCTTGGTTTCAGTATGTGACGGGTGCGGTCATCATTCTCTTGGGCTTGCATCAGATGGAAGTCTTACATTTGAAGGGACTCTACAAGGAAAGAAGGCTACAATTAAAGAGACAGGGGCAAAAGGGTAAGGGCTATAGTCAGGCATTTTTACTGGGGTTGACCTTTAGTTTTGCTTGGACGCCTTGTGTGGGGCCGGTTCTTGGCTCTGTTTTGGCCTTGGCGGCTTCAGGTGGCTCAGGTGCTTGGCAGGGAGCTGGTCTCATGTTGATTTACACGCTGGGTTTGGCGCTACCATTTCTGGTTTTAGCTCTAGCCTCCAGCTATGTTTTGAAACATTTCCGAAAACTCCATCCTTACCTCGGAACCCTCAAAAAAGTGGGTGGTTTCCTCATTATTGTGATGGGAATCTTGGTGCTTTTGGGAAATGCTTCCATTTTGACTACATTATTTGAATAGAGAGGAAAAAGAAATGAAAAAATGGCAAACATGTCTCCTTGGAGTAGGCTCAATCTGTTGCTTGGCAGCCTGTTCGGCTAAAAACATGTCAGACGAGTCTACTATGAAGGAGCAAACAAAAACAGAACAAGTCAGTTCACAAACTGCTACTAAAGGTCAGGCAGTCGCTGATTTCGAACTGACAGGAGTAGATGGCAAGACCTATCGCTTGTCTGATTACAAGGGCAAGAAAGTCTATCTCAAATTCTGGGCTTCTTGGTGTTCCATCTGTCTAGCTAGCCTTCCAGATACGGACGAAATCGCTAAAGAAGCTGGTGATGACTATGTAGTTTTGACAGTGGTCTCTCCTGGACACAAGGGGGAACAAGCTGAAGCAGAATTTAAGAACTGGTACAAGGGCTTGGATTATAAAAATTTCCCAGTTTTAATTGATCCATCAGGCAAACTCTTGGAAAGTTATAGTGTCCGTTCTTACCCAACTCAAGCCTTTATAGACAAGGAAGGCAAGCTGGTCAAAACACAACCAGGTTTTATGGATAAGGATATGATTTTAAAAGAATTGAAAGAAATGGGGTAGAGAAAGGTCATGAATGATAAAGTAAAATTGTTTGTCTTGGCAGGGATCTTTTTCCTAGCCATAACCGGTTTCTATTTTCTATTGATGCGAAATGCAGGTCAGACAGATAGCTCTCAAATTGAGAAAGCGGCAGTTAGCCAAGGAGGAAAAACAGTGAAAAAAACAGAAATTAGTAAAGATGCAGACTTGCATGAAATTTATCTAGCTGGGGGATGTTTCTGGGGAGTGGAGGAATACTTCTCACGCGTGCCTGGAGTGACAGATGCCGTTTCAGGCTATGCGAATGGTAGAGGGGAAACAACCAAGTACGAATTGATTAACCAAACTGGACATGCGGAAACCGTCCATGTCACCTATGATGCCAAGCAAATTTCCCTCAAGGAAATCTTGCTTCATTACTTCCGCATTATCAATCCAACCAGCAAAAATAAACAAGGAAATGATGTGGGGACCCAGTACCGTACCGGTGTTTATTACACAGATGACAAGGATTTGGAAGTAATCAACCAAGTCTTTGATGAAGTTGCTAAGAAATACGACCAACCTTTAGCAGTTGAAAAGGAGCCCTTGAAGAATTTTGTGGTGGCTGAGGACTATCACCAAGACTACCTCAAGAAAAATCCAAATGGCTACTGTCATATCAACGTCAATCAGGCTGCCTACCCCGTCATCGATGCCAGCAAATATCCTAAACCAAGTGATGAAGAATTGAAAAAGACCTTGTCACCTGAGGAGTATGCAGTTACCCAGAAAAATCAAACAGAACGAGCTTTTTCAAACCGCTACTGGGATAAATTTGACTCTGGTATCTATGTGGATGTAGCAACTGGCGAACCCCTCTTTTCATCAAAGGACAAGTTTGAGTCTGGTTGTGGCTGGCCTAGTTTTACCCAACCCATCAGTCCAGATGTTGCGACTTACAAGGAAGATAAGTCCTACAATATGACACGCATGGAAGTGCGGAGCCGAGTTGGAGATTCTCACCTTGGTCATGTCTTTACGGATGGACCACAGGACAAGGGTGGCTTGCGCTACTGTATCAATAGTCTCTCTATCCGCTTTATTCCTAAAGACCAAATGGAAGAAAAAGGCTATGCTTATTTACTAGATTATGTCGATTAAGAGGGCTTTCCTAAGCAGTTAGAGGAGAATTTTGCTATACTGATACTAGTAAGTGACAAAGGAGAGAAGCATGACCTATACAATCTTAATCGTAGAAGATGAATATCTGGTAAGACAAGGCTTGACCAAGCTGGTCAATGTAGCAGCCTACGATATGGAAATCATCGGTCAAGCTGAAAATGGAAGACAGGCTTGGGAATTGATACAAAAGCAGGTGCCAGATATCATTTTAACTGATATCAACATGCCTCAGCTAAATGGCATCCAGTTAGCCAGTCTGGTTCAAGAAACCTATCCTCAGGTTCATCTAGTTTTTTTAACAGGCTACGATGATTTTGATTATGCCTTGTCTGCTGTCAAACTCGGTGTGGATGACTACCTGCTCAAGCCCTTTTCTCGTCAGGACATTGAGGAGATGTTGGGGAAAATCAAGCAAAAGTTGGACAAGGAAGAGAAAGAAGAGCAGTTACAAGATTTATTGACCGATAAGTTTGAAGGAAATATGGCCCAGAAAATCCAGTCTCATCTGGCTGATAGCCAGTTTAGTTTAAAGTCTTTGGCCAGTGACTTAGGTTTTAGTCCGACCTATCTGAGTTCCTTGATTAAGAAAGAGTTGGGCCTGCCTTTTCAGGATTATCTGGTGAGAGAACGTGTCAAACAAGCTAAACTCTTGCTTCTGACCACAGATTTAAAGATTTACGAGATAGCTGAAAAGGTTGGTTTTGAAGATATGAACTACTTTACCCAACGCTTTAAGCAGATTGCAGATGTGACGCCTCGTCAGTTTAAGAAGGGAGAAGGCCGATGAAGCGTTCTTCTCTCCTAGTCAGAATGGTTATTTCCATCTTTCTGGTCTTTCTCATTCTCCTAGCTCTGGTTGGGACTTTCTACTATCAATCTAGTTCTTCAGCCATTGAGGCTAGCATTGAGGGCAATAGCCAGACGACTATCAGCCAAACTAGCCATTTTATCCAGTCTTATATCAAAAAATTAGAAACCACCTCGACTAGTTTGACTCAGCAGACGGATGTCCTAGCCTATGCTGAGAATCCCAGTCAAGACAAGGTCAAGGGAATCCGAAATCTGTTTTTGACCATCTTAAAGTCAGACCAAGACTTGAAAACGGTAGTTCTGGTCACCAAATCTGGTCAAGTCATTTCTACAGATGACAGTGTGCAGATGAAAACTTCCTCTGATATGATGGCTGAGGATTGGTACCAAAAGGCCATTCATCAGGGAGTTAAGCCTGTTTTGACACCAGCTCGTAAATCAGATAGTCAGTGGGTCATTTCTGTTACTCAAGAACTTCTTGATGCAAAGGGAGCTAATCTGGGCGTGCTTCGTTTGGATATTTCTTATGAAACTCTAGAAGCCTATCTTAACCAACTTCAGTTGGGTCAGCAAGGCTTTGCCTTTATCATCAATGAAAACCATGAGTTTGTTTACCATCCTCAACACACAGTTTATAGTTCGTCTAGCGAAATGGAGGCCATGAAACCTTACATTGAGACAGGGCAGGGTTATACTCCAGACCACAAATCCTACGTCAGTCAGGAAAAGATTGCTGGAACTGATTGGACGGTGCTTGGTGTGTCTTCGTTAGAGAAGTTAGACCAGGTTCGGAGTCAACTCATGTGGACCTTACTTGGAGTCAGTGTCACATCTCTTCTTGCCTGTCTCTGCTTGGTGTGGTTCAGTCTCAAACGCTGGATTGCTCCTCTGAATGACTTGAGAGAAACCATGCTGGAGATTGCTTCTGGTGGTCAGAATCTTCGTGCCAAGGAAACTGGTGCCCATGAACTGAAAGAAGTGACTCGCCAGTTCAATGCCATGTTGGATCAGATTGATCAGCTGATGGCAGATATTCGCAGGCAGGAAGAAACGACCCGTCAGTACCAACTTCAAGCACTGTCGAGCCAGATTAACCCCCATTTCCTCTATAATACCTTGGATACCATCATCTGGATGGCTGAATTTCAGGATAGTCAGCGCGTGGTTCAGGTGACCAAGTCCTTGGCGACTTATTTCCGTTTGGCGCTCAATCAAGGCAAGGACTTGATTTCCCTGTCTGACGAAATCAACCATGTCCGCCAGTATCTCTTTATCCAGAAACAACGTTATGGAGATAAGCTGGAATATGAGATTGAGGAGAATCCTGCCTTTGATAATCTAGTCTTGCCCAAGCTGGTCCTACAACCCCTTGTAGAGAATGCTCTTTATCATGGCATTAAGGAAAAGGAAGGTCAGGGTCATGTTAAACTTTCTGTCCAGAAACAGGATTCAGGATTGGTCATCTACATTGAGGATGATGGAGTTGGCTTTCAAGATGTTGCTGATAGTAGTCAAAGTCAACTTAAACGTGGAGGAGTTGGTCTTCAAAATGTTGACCAAAGGCTCAAACTTCATTTTGGAGAAGATTACCAGATGAAAATCGATTCTGTCCCCTCAAAAGGGACGACGGTTGAAATATACATAAATAGAATAGAAACTTGCTAACTCCCGGTCAATTCTGGGAGTTTTATGCGTAATTGAGAAAGCTTTCTAGTTTGTCTATCTTGCTAAAAACAAGAAAAAACGATATGATAGATAATGACAAAAGAGGTATCAAGTATGAAGGAAAAAGACATTCAAAGAGAAACAAGCCAGATTGTAAAAGATGTATTAGAAAAGGCCAATTTGAAGCAGGGTTCCATCTTTGTTTTGGGCCTTTCTTCTAGTGAAGTCATAGGTGGTCAGATTGGTAAGGAATCCAGCCAAGAAATTGGCGAAATCATTGTGAAGACCATTCTAGATATCCTAGAGGAAAAAGGAATTCATCTAGCTGTTCAAGGCTGTGAACATGTCAATCGGGCCCTCGTTGTTGAACGTCAGGTGGCAGAGCAGTTTGGTCTGGAAATCGTTAGTGTCCTTCCTACTCTTCATGCAGGAGGTTCGGGTCAGTTGGCAGCCTTCAAGTTTATGAAGGATCCAGTTGAGGTTGAATTTATCAAGGCTCATGCTGGATTGGATATCGGAGACACTGCAATTGGCATGCATGTTAAGCATGTTCAGGTTCCGATTCGCCCTCTTTTGAGAGAGATTGGCCATGCCCACGTAACGGCGTTGGCTAGTCGTCCAAAATTAATCGGAGGTGCGCGTGCGCACTATCCGCAAGATTCTATTAGAAAGTCGTGAAAATGAGAAAAACAAAACAGCAACTAGAAAAAATCACAAAATATTCGATTCGTAAGCTAACTGTTGGGGTAGGTCCTGTAGCCATCGGGGCCTTCCTTTTTGGTGCTAGTCCCCTTTCAGTAGATAAGGTGCAAGCCAATGAAGTTGGTGGAGCTCATAGCGTTCATTACCGTTATTTGGCAGAGCAGGAATTAACCGAGTCTGAGAAAGCCCTGATTCACCATGAAGTTCCTACAGAATTTCAAGATGATGATATTCTATATGTAGTTTATCGCAAGAAGGCAACTAATAGTCAACAACTTCCATACACAGGAAGTAAGGAACTTGCTTTAGCAGGTCTTGGCTTGGCGACGGCTTCTCTAGCAGTCTTTTTGGTGTCCAAAAAAGGTCGCAAAGAAGTCCTAGGTGTTCTCTTGATTGGTTCTTTAGGAGCTAGCACCTTTGTACCTTATGGGACATTTGCGTTTGAAAATAAAGAATTGCTTTCTTATAACCAAACTATTTCAGCTGCTACACATGAAGGATTGGCTGAAGGGATTATCCACATTGATGGTTATGAGTACATCGGATACTTTAAGGAAACAGATCTTCATCCATCAAGACCAGCTTCAGCTGAACAGCCTCAGTTGCCAGTAGAGAAGCAAAGTTCAAAAGAAATCGAAAAAAACGAAGACGTTCAAGAAAGACCTGCTGTCATTCCAGAAACTGTCATCGAAAAACCTGTAGTAGAGAATCCAGTTGCTCCTGCAGTTGAAGAAAAACCAGTTTCTGAGAAGCCTCAGTCTAGACAGGAAGAGAGCTTGGTGGAGATTCCTTTTGAAACGATCACAAGCCCAGATGCTAATTTAGCAGAAGGACAGACTCGTATCGTCACAGCCGGAGTCAATGGTAAGCGTCGCCTTGTAACCAAAGTTTCGATGGTCAATGGTCAAGAAGTTAGAGAAGTCATTGAAGACCAAGTAGTCCAAAATCCTGTGTCGCAAGTTATTGCAGTCGGAACTAAGAAAGAGGTACAACCTGCCCCAACTCCAGTACCACAAACTGAACCGAGCCACCAAGTAGCTAAAGGAACTCAAGAGGTAGGTAAGGAAGGTCAATCCTTAACACAACCGGAACTACCAGAGGCTACAGTAGAGTCTAAAGGAACCCAAGAGGTAGGTAAGGAAGGTCAATCCTTAACGCAATCCGAATTGCCAGAGGCTACAGTAGAGTCTAAAGGAACCCAAGAGGTAGGTAAGGAAGGTCAATCCTTAACGCAACCCGAATTGCCAGAGGCTACAGTAGAGTCTAAAGGAACCCAAGAGGTAGGTAAAGAAGGTCAATCCTTAACGCAACCCGAATTGCCAGAGGCTACAGTAGAGTCTAAAGGAACTCAAGAGGCAGGTAAAGAAGGTCAATCCTTAACGCAACCCGAATTGCCAGAAGCTATAGTAGAGTCTAAAGGAACTCAAGAGGTAGGTAAGGAAGGTCAGTCCTTAATGCAACCAGAATTGCCAGAAGCTAGGGTAGAGGCCAAAGGTACTCAAGAAACAGGTAAGGAAGGTCAGTCCTTAACGCAACCAGAACTTCCAGAGGCTACAGTAGAGTCTAAAGGAACTCAAGAAGCAGGTAAGGAAGGTCAATCTTTAGTACAGCCAGAACTACCAGAGGCTACAGTAGAGTCTAAAGGAACTCAAGAGGAAGGCAAGGAAGGTCAAGCACTTGTTCAAGATCAGTTACCTGAGTATAAGGTGACTGAGGGAACCCTTGTTGAAGAATCAACTACAGAAATTGACTACAAAACTGAAACGACTGAGGATCCAACTAAGTATACAGACGAAGAAACTGTCCTACGAAATGGTGAAAAAGGAAGTCAAGTTACAAAAACAACCTATAAAACGGTAGAAGGTGTCAAAACTGACCAAGTTCTTTCAACCAGTACGGAAGTGACTAAGGAGCCTGTAAATCAACAGGTAAGCCGTGGTACAAAACCAATTGAAGGAACTCTTGTAGAGGAAAGCCTTGAAAAGATTCCATTCAAAGAAAAGATTGAAGAAGATAATCAACTGAAAAAAGGTTTAGAAGTCGTAGCTCAAGAAGGTAAAGAAGGTCAGAAAAAAATCACTAAGACCTTTAATACTATCAAAGGAGTTAAGACTGAGGATGCACCAAAAGTAACAGAAGAAGTTATTGAGGCCCCTCAAGACCGAATTTTGAAACGTGGTACTAAGAGCTTTGAAAAACCAGTATTGACCATCACTGCAGTTGAACCTAAGGATTTGAAACGGACTTCAGATGTTAAATATAGTCTAGAAAATCCAAGCAAGGCGGCCATTAAATCTATCACCTTAACTCTGAAAAAAGGTGATGAGATTGTGAAAACTTTAAATGTTTCACCTGACAACTTGACAGCTAGCCTGACAGATTTGCAATACTACAAAGATTATAAGATTGAAACTAAGATGGTTTATGACCGTGGTGAAGGCGATGAGGAAGTAGTTCTGAATGAAGAACCTCTAAGAATTGACCTCAAAAAAGTTGAAATCAAAAACATCAAAGAAACAAGCTTGATGAGTGTGGACGCTGACGGTAATGAAACAGATACTAGTTTGCTTACAGAAAAACCAGCTGATGTTGCCCCACTTTACCTACGAGTTACAACTCACGACAACAAGGTTACACGACTTGCTGTTGACAAGATTGAAGAAGTAGAAAAAGACGGAAAAACTTTGTATAAAGTTACTGCCAAAGCACCAGACTTAGTTCAACGTCATGCTGATAACACACTTAGCGAAGAGTATGTTCATTACTTTGAAAAACAAAAAGCAAAAGAAGGTAATGTTTACTACAACTTCAACGAGCTTGTAAAAGATATGAAAGCTAACCCTAGCGGTGAGTTCAAACTTGGTGCAGACCTTAATGCAGCCAATGTACCAACTCCAAATAAAGAGTATGTTCCTGGTACATTTAAAGGTAAGTTATCAAGTGTTGAGGGACAACGTTATTCAATCCACAATATGACACGTCAATTATTTGGTGGTATTGAAGGTGGTTCGGTTAAAGATGTTAACTTAGCTAATGTCGATATTAATATGCCTTGGATTGATAACATTTCTGCTCTTGCTAGAACTGTTAAGAATGCTACTGTTGAGAATATTAAAGTAACTGGTAGTATCACTGGTAGAGATGGAATTGCTGGACTTGTTAACAAGTTAGATGTTGGTGGACAACTTACTAATGTTGCTTATATTGGTAAACTTACTGGTGTAGGTGATAGAGGTTGGGATTTCGGTGGCATGGTTGGCGAAATCTGGAAAGGTAATGTTGATAAAGGATATGTAGAAGCTGATATAGTTGCTAATAAAGCTCGTATCGGTGGATTTGTTGCTAGATCGGATAATGGTTCTGATCCTAACGGAATTGGTAAATATGGTTCTGTTCGTAATGCTGTTACGAAAGGAACTATTAAGGTAAACACACCTGTTGAAGTAGGTGGTTTCCTTAGTAAGAACTGGGCATGGGGTAAAGTTGCAGACTCTGTGTCTATGATGAAAGTTGAAAATGGTGAAGTGTTCTATGGATCTAAAGATATTGACGAAGATGGTGGATACTTCTCAAATAACGCTTTAGAACGTAACTTTATCGTGAAAGATGTAAGTACAGGTAAACGTTCATTTAAATTCTCTGTTTCTAACCGAATTAAAGAAGTGTCTCAAGATGAAGCTGACCAGAAAATTGCAACATTAGGAATTACAGCTAATGATTATGTTATCAATCCTCTTGTTTCAGATACATTAAATAATGTTAAACCAAAATCTGACACTTATAAAGATACTCAAGACTACGACGCATCTCGTGAGCTTGCTTACCGTAATATCGAAAAACTTCAACCGTTCTATAACAAAGAATGGATTGTAAATCAAGGTAACAAGATTCCTGCTGGATCAAACTTATTAACGAAAGAAGTATTGTCTGTAACTGCAATGAAAGGAAATGACTTTGTCACAGACCTTACAGATGCTGACCATATTATGGTTCACTATGCCGATAAGACAAAGGATATCTTTACAATTTCTCCTAAGGACTCTCAAGTTAAGCAAGTAAAAGAGTACAGTGTAGCTGAGCTTGGTGAAGTTATGTACACACCAAACATGGTTGTTAAAGATCGTGCTGACTTAATCAGTGCTATCGAAAGTAAATTGAGTCCAGTAGAATTACAATCTGATCCGATTTACCAACACTTGGGTAGAACTGGTGGCAACAAAGTCAATGCAATTAAGGATTTGTACTTAGAAGAAAGCTTCAAGTATGTTAAAGATAACC
This sequence comes from Streptococcus mitis, assembly GCA_032480835.1. Classification (GTDB taxonomy): domain Bacteria; phylum Bacillota; class Bacilli; order Lactobacillales; family Streptococcaceae; genus Streptococcus; species Streptococcus mitis_DK. The sequence goes on along the minus strand of JAWETZ010000001.1, from coordinate 69,650 downwards.
TTAATAAATTTGTTACGAAGTTAGTGGAAAATGAAGATCACCAATTGAACACAGATGAAGCTGCTAAACGTGCCTTGATTAAGAAAATCGATGACAATAAGGCTGCAGTTCTTCTTGGTTTGTCTTACCTCAACCGTTACTACGGAGTTAAATTCGATGACTTTAACATTAAAGAATTAATGTTATTCAAACCGGACTTCTATGGTAAGAATGTTAGTGTCTTAGATCGAATCATTAATATTGGCTCTAAAGAAAGTTATATTAAGGGTGATCGTACTCACGATGCTTATCGTGAAGTAATCGCTGGTGCTACTGGTAAAGGTAATTTACATGAGTTCTTGAAATACAATATGGAACTCTTCACAAGTGACACAGACTTAAACGATTGGTTCATAAAAGCAACTAAAGATAATGTATATGTGGTTGAGCCGAAGACAACAACTCCTGAGTTTGCTGATAAGAAACACAGAGCATACGAAGGACTAAATAACGACATGCACGGTAAGATGATCCTGCCACTTCTGAACTTAAAAGATGCTCATATGATTTTAATCTCAACATACAATACACTAGCATACAGTTCATTTGAGAAGTACGGTAAGAATACTGAAGCAGAACGTGAGGCATTCAAACCTGAAATTGATAAAGTTGCTAAAGCTCAACAAAACTACTTGGATTTCTGGTCTCGTTTATCATTAGATAAAGTTCGCAACCAGCTATTGAAGAGCAACAATATGGTACCAACACCAGTACTTGATAACCAAAACTATAAAGAAGGCACTGATAAATACGGTCACACTAATAGCGGTAAAGATGTCGCTCCAGTTCGTGAATTGTACGGACCAACAGGTCGTTACCATGCTACTGACTGGCGTATGGGAGCTGTAGCTCGTATCTACGGTAATCCTTATAAAGATGATTCAGTCTTCTTCATGGTTACCAGTATGATTAGTGACTTCGGTATCTCTGCATTCACTCACGAAACTACTCACGTAAATGACCGTATGGTTTACTTAGGTGGTTCAAGACACCGTGAAGGAACTGACCTAGAGGCATTCGCACAAGGTATGTTACAATCTCCTGCTGAAACAAGTCCAAACGGTGACTTTAAAGCACTTGGATTAAATATGGCGTACGAACGTCCAAATGACGGAAAACAATGGTATAACACTAATCCAAACGACCTTTCATCTCGTGCAGAAATCGATCATTACATGAAAGGGTTCAATGATACGCTCATGCTTCTTGACTACCTTGAAGGAGAAGCCGTTCTTGATAAAGGCAGCAAAGAACTAAACAACGCTTGGTTCAAGAAAGTTGCTAAGAAACTACGTAACGCTAATACGAAGAACCAATACGATGAGGTTCGTGATCTGAATGCAGAAGAAAAAGAATATAACTTGACTTCTGTTAACGACCTAGTAGAGAAAAACTTCATGACTAAGCACGGTCCTGGTAATGGTCAGTATGACCCAACTGGATTCGGTTCTGCTTATGTAACTGTACCAATTACCGCTGGTATCTATGGTGGTAACACAAGTGAAGGTGCTCCAGGAGCAATGTCATTCAAACATAATACATTCAGAATTTGGGGTTACTATGGATATGAAAAAGGATTCCTAAACTATGCTTCAAATATGTTGAAAGCTGAATCTAAAAAAGCCGGTCACAATACTCTAGGTGATGACTTCATCATTAAGAAAGTTTCTGATGGTAAATTCAGTACACTGGAAGAGTGGAAGAAAGAATACTTCAAAGAAGTTGTGGATAAAGCGAAAGCAGGATTTAACCCAGTTACAATCGACGGAACTACTTACAGTAGTTACGAAGACTTAAAACGTGCATTTGCTGAAGCAGTTGAAAAAGATAAAGCAACTCTTAAAAATGGTTCAGTTAAATCTGACAATACTGTTGCACTTAAAGAAAAAATCTTCAAGAAACTTCTTCAACAAACAAACAGCTTTAAAACTTCAATCTTTAAATAATCGAAATCTCTCATCTGCTTTGCGGATGAGGGTTTTCTTAATTTATGCTATACTTAAGGTATGCATAGAAAAACAGTGATTGATTTTAGGGATTTGGGGGAGAGATACATCTTTACCCAGCCTATTAAAGAGTTGAAAACGAGAAATGTAGCAGAAGTGGCAGATTTGCTGGCACAAGTGGAAAGCTATCAAGAGCAAGGCTATTATGTGGTGGGCTATGTCAGCTACGAGGCTGCACCTGCTTTTGAGGAGAAATTAGCAGTTCATAAAGCTCCTTTACTGGCAGAGTACCTGCTATATTTTACAGTTCATGATAGGGTAGAAACATCCCCTATTCCTCTGACTTATGATGAGGTTGATTTGCCTTCAAATTGGCAGGAAGTAACGTCTGTAGCAGACTATGAAAAGGCAATTGCACAGATACATCATCATTTGCGACAGGGGGACACCTATCAGGTTAACTACACCGTCCAACTCAAGCAGGACTTAAGTGCTGATCCTTTTGCTATCTACAATCGTATGGTGGTAGAGCAGGAGGCAGGCTACAATGCTTATGTTGAACATGACGAGATGGCAGTGATTTCCATGAGTCCAGAGCTCTTTTTTGAGCAAAATGACCGTGGATTGACGACGCGACCAATGAAGGGAACGACTCAGCGTGGAGTGACTGACCAAGAAGATCTTGAACAGGCTAGTTGGTTGGAACAGGATCCCAAAAATCGCTCTGAAAATATGATGATTGTGGACCTCTTGCGCAATGATATGAACCGTATTTCTGAGGTGGGGAGTGAGCATGTGGAGCGTCTCTGCCAAGTGGAACAGTATTCAACTGTTTGGCAGATGACTTCGACTATAAAGAGTCAGTTGCGAGAGGATGTGGACCTTGTTGAAATTTTCCGCTCCCTCTTTCCTTGCGGATCCATAACGGGAGCTCCGAAAATTGCGACTATGGAGATTATCAAGGACTTGGAGCCACAACCGCGTGGAGTATACTGTGGAACGATTGGTCTCTTGCTTCCAAATGGACGACGGATTTTCAATGTTGCTATCCGGACTATTCAACTGCATCAAGGGAAAGCCATCTATGGAGTTGGTGGTGGCATTACATGGGATAGCACTTGGGAATCTGAATACCGAGAGGTTCATCAAAAGGCTTCTGTTCTCTATCGTAAACAAGCTCGTTTCCAATTAATTTCAACTGGAAAGATCAGCCAAAAACAACTGCTGTTTGAAGAACAACATCTGGAAAGACTGAGAAAAGCTAGTCGATATTTTGCCTTTCCTTTTGATGCAGAAGACTTGAAACAAAAGATAGAGGCAGAGTGCCAAGCTTGTGATGTTAATCAAGATTACCGCTTGCGAATTAGCCTTAGCAAATCTGGAGAGATAGAAGTCGATCGTCAAGTATTAATACCCCTCAGTCCGACCTTCTGCCAAGCTAAACTTTGCCTGCAGGAAGCGGATTTACAGCAAGCTTTCACCTACTTTAAAACGACTCATAGACCACATTTGAGACTAGGGGAACAAGAGAAGATTTACCACAATAAGTCAGGAGAACTGCTTGAAACCTCTATCGGAAATTTGGTTCTGAAAATCGATGGGAAACTCTACACATCGCCTATCCGACTTGGAATCTTGCAAGGAATTTATCGTCAGCATTTGCTGGAAACAGGACAGGTAGAAGAGAAAGTCTTGACTTTAAAAGACTTAGCCCGAGCTGAGGCTATTTACGGCTGTAATGCAGTGAGAGGCTTGTATGAGTTAAGCATTTAGGAGAACTAGATGAAACTGGTATTTTTACACGGCTTAGGGCAGTCAGCAGAGTCTTGGAAAGAGGTTCGGAATCAAACGAAGGATAGGCTTACAAAGACTCTTGAATTGCTGAAATAAGTTTGATAAAATAATAGTGAAATCGATATCATAATTATGGGAGAAAGAAATGAACAAACGTCTATTTTTAAAAATGAGTCTGGCAACCTTGCCAGTTTTAGCCTTGTTTTCACAACCTGTGTTAGCAGAAGAAAACATTCATTTTTCTAGTTGTAAAGAGGCTTGGGCGAATGGATACTCAGATATTCATGAGGGAGAAGCTGGTTATTCTGCCAAGTTAGACCGTGATCATGATGGTGTGGCTTGTGAATTGAAAAATGCCCCTAAGGGTGCCTTTAAAGCAAAACAATCAACTGCGGCTCAAAACAATACAAGTTCAGCAACAACAAGTGGCTGGGTTAAGCAGGATGGTGCTTGGTATTACTTTGATGGAAATGGAAATCCAGTAAAAAATGCATGGCAGGGAAGCTATTACCTGAAAGCAGATGGTCAAATGGCACAGAGCGAATGGATTTATGATTCTTCCTATCAAGCTTGGTATTATTTGAAATCAGATGGTTCTTATGCAAAAAATGCATGGCAAGGAGCTTATTATCTTAAATCAAACGGTAAAATGGCACAAGGTGAGTGGGTTTATGATTCTTCTTACCAAGCCTGGTATTACTTGAAATCAGATGGTTCTTATGCTCGCAATGCATGGCAAGGAAATTACTATTTGAAATCAGATGGTAAAATGGCTAAGAACGAGAGAGTAGATGGTGGACGTTACTATGTAGATGCCTCAGGTCTCTGGAAACCATAAATCAGATAAAATTTAGAAAGTTAATGCAAACCTTTGCATAAGTAACTGAATTTTGTTATACTATATCTGTAAGCATTTTCAATTACTACACAATGAAAAAGGAGAATATGATGAGTCAAAAGATTATTGGGATTGACCTTGGTGGAACTTCTATCAAATTTGCAATCTTAACAACAGCAGGAGAAATCCAAGAAAAATGGTCTATCAAGACCAACATTTTGGATGAGGGAAGTCATATTGTTGATGATATGATTGAGTCTATTCAACACCGTTTGGACTTGCTTGGATTGGCAGCAGCAGACTTCCAAGGTATTGGAATGGGATCACCAGGTGTGGTTGACCGTGAAAAAGGAACTGTTATTGGTGCCTACAACTTGAACTGGAAAACCCTTCAACCAATTAAAGAGAAAATTGAAAAAGCCTTGGGCATTCCATTCTTCATCGATAATGATGCCAACGTGGCAGCTCTTGGTGAGCGTTGGATGGGGGCTGGTGATAACCAACCAGACGTTGTCTTTATGACACTCGGTACTGGTGTTGGTGGCGGTATTGTTGCTGAAGGCAAATTGCTTCATGGTGTTGCTGGTGCAGCAGGTGAGCTTGGCCACATCACTGTTGACTTTGACCAACCAATCGCATGTACTTGCGGTAAGAAAGGTTGCCTTGAGACAGTTGCTTCAGCAACAGGTATTGTCAACTTGACTCGTCGCTATGCCGATGAGTACGAAGGCGATGCAGCCTTGAAACGCTTGATTGATAACGGAGAAGAAGTAACTGCTAAGACAGTCTTTGACCTTGCAAAAGAAGGAGACGACCTTGCCTTGATCGTTTACCGTAACTTCTCACGTTACTTGGGAATCGCTTGTGCCAACATCGGTTCAATCCTAAACCCATCAACAATCGTCATCGGTGGTGGTGTATCAGCTGCGGGAGAATTCCTTCTACAAGGTGTTCAAAAAGTCTACGACGAAAACACCTTCCCTCAAGTACGCACATCAACAAAATTGGCTCTTGCAACTCTAGGAAATGACGCTGGAGTAATCGGAGCAGCATCACTTGTATTACAATAAAATAAAAAAAGGGGAACAATGCTAACCTCGAGTTAGTAATGCTTCTCTTTTCTTTTTTATGCTATACTAGTTAGGACAATGAATGAGGTGAAACGAAATGACAAAAGCAGATACAATTTTTAAAGAAAATATTGAACGAATCCTCAAAGACGGTGTCTTTTCAGAGCAGGCTCGTCCTAAGTACAAGGATGGGACAGTTGCCAACTCTAAATATGTAACGGGTGCCTTTGCCGAGTATGACTTGGCCAAGGGGGAATTCCCCATTACAACTTTACGCCCTATCGCTATCAAATCGGCCATCAAGGAAGTGCTCTGGATCTACCAAGACCAGTCTAATAGCCTAGAAGTTCTCAATGACAAGTACAATGTTCACTATTGGAATGACTGGGAAGTGGGAGATACGGGAACCATCGGTGAGCGCTATGGTGCCGTTGTTAAGAAACACGATATCATCAATAAGCTTCTCAAACAGTTGGAAGCCAACCCTTGGAACCGCCGCAATATCATTTCGCTATGGGATTACCAAGCTTTCGAAGAAACAGATGGGCTACTCCCATGCGCCTTTCAGACCATGTTTGATGTCCGTCGTGTAGATGGGGAAATCTATCTGGATGCGACCTTGACCCAGCGTTCTAACGATATGCTGGTGGCCCACCATATCAACGCTATGCAGTATGTGGCCTTGCAGATGATGATTGCCAAGCATTTCGGCTGGAAGGTTGGGAAGTTCTTCTACTTCATCAACAACCTCCATATCTATGACAATCAATTTGAACAAGCTGAGGAATTGCTTCGTCGTGAGCCGTCAAACTGCCAACCTCGTTTGGTACTGAATGCTCCTGCTGGGACTAATTTCTTTGATATCAAAGCAGAAGATTTTGAGTTGGTGGATTATGACCCTGTTAAGCCGCAGTTGAAGTTTGACCTAGCTATTTAAAAGAATAGAAAAAAGAAGTTGAGACAATGAATCCCAACTTCTTTTGTTTCTTAACGTGATACGCGGCGACGAGCTGCTTTTTTACGGTTTTCTTCGATGAAAGCTGCTTTTTGCTCTTCTGGTTCGATTACTTTCTTTTTAAATGCGTATACTGCGCCTGCAAGTGCAGCGACAGTTCCTGCGACACCTGTTACAAGACCTTTAGCGAATCCTTTAGCCATGAGTCTTCCTCCTTTATCTTCTTAATCAGCCAGCCCCCTCAAGAGGTCACATTTTTCTGACTGACCTTTTTGTGTTATAATAATAGTAACGAAAAAATGGGAATTTTTCAAGGAAAAAAGATGAAAACAAAAATAATTGTGATTGTTGGACCGACTGCAGTTGGAAAGACAGCTCTTGCTATTGAAGTGGCTAAGCGCTTTGGTGGGGAAGTTGTGAGTGGTGATAGCCAGCAAGTTTACCGAGGTCTAGATATTGGGACGGCTAAGGCTAGTCCAGAGGAGCAGGCAGCTGTTCCCCATCATTTAATCGATGTTAGAGAGGTAACCGAGTCTTACTCGGCTTTTGATTTTGTTTCAGAAGCTAAGATGGCTATTAAGGACATTCACAGTCGTGGGAAACTAGCCATTATCGCTGGTGGGACTGGGCTTTATATCCAGAGCTTACTTGAAGGATATCATCTAGGTGGGGAGACTCCTCATGAGGAGATTTTAGCTTATCGAGCTAGTTTGGAGCCTTATACAGATGAGGAATTAGCCTATCTTCTGGAGCAAGCAGGCCTTGAAATTCCCCAGTTTAATCGTCGTCGTGCTATGCGTGCCTTGGAAATTGCCCATTTTGGTCAGAATTTGGAAAATCGAGAGACCTTGTATGAACCGCTGATTATCTGCTTGGACGATGAGCGCAGTCAGCTTTATGAGCGTATCAATCGCCGAGTAGATCTAATGTTTGAGGCTGGGCTTTTGGATGAGGCTAAGTGGCTCTTTGACCATTATCCATATGTGCAGGCTGCTAAAGGCATTGGCTACAAGGAACTCTTTCCTTATTTCCGTGGAGAGCAGTCCTTGGAGGAAGCTAGTGAGAGTCTCAAACAGGCTACCCGTCGTTTTGCCAAGCGTCAGCTGACCTGGTTCCGTAATCGCATGCAGGTCACCTTTTATCAGATTGGAGAATCTGGTGTGCAAGACCGCATTTTAAGCCAGATAGAGGAGTTTTTAGATGATTGAAACGGAGAAAAAAGAGGAACGCGTCCTGCTCATCGGTGTGGAATTGCAGGGCATGGACAATTTTGACCTCTCTATGGAAGAATTGGCCAGTCTAGCCAAGACGGCTGGGGCAGTCGTTGTAGATAGCTACAGGCAAAAACGTGAAAAATATGACTCCAAGACCTTTGTCGGCTCTGGTAAGTTGGAAGAAATTGCGCTCATGGTGGATGCAGAAGAGATTACCACTGTCATTGTCAACAACCGCTTGACTCCGCGACAAAATGTTAATCTGGAGGAAGTTCTGGGTGTCAAGGTCATTGACCGTATGCAGTTGATTTTGGATATCTTTGCCATGCGGGCTCGAAGCCATGAAGGAAAACTCCAAGTGCACCTAGCCCAGCTCAAGTATCTCTTGCCTCGCTTGGTTGGTCAGGGGATTATGCTCAGCCGTCAGGCAGGGGGAATTGGTTCCCGTGGACCTGGTGAAAGCCAGCTGGAGTTGAACCGTCGTAGTGTTCGCAATCAAATCACAGATATCGAGCGCCAGCTCAAGGTGGTTGAGAAAAATCGGGCCACTGTCAGAGAAAAACGTCTGGAGTCGAGTACCTTTAAGATTGGTTTGATTGGTTACACCAATGCTGGGAAATCAACTATCATGAACACCTTGACAAGTAAGACTCAGTATGAGGCGGACGAGCTCTTTGCGACTCTAGATGCGACGACTAAGAGTATTCATCTGGGGGGCAATCTCCAAGTAACTTTGACAGATACTGTTGGCTTTATCCAAGATTTACCGACAGAGTTGGTGTCTAGTTTCAAGTCAACCTTGGAAGAAAGCAAGCATGTGGATCTTCTGGTTCATGTTATCGATGCCAGCAATCCTTACCACGAGGAGCATGAAAAAACAGTCCTGTCCATCATGAAAGACTTGGATATGGAAGATATTCCTCGCCTAACCCTTTATAATAAAGCGGATTTGGTGGAGGATTTCACGCCGACCCAAACGCCCTATGCTCTCATTTCTGCCAAGTCTAAGGATAGTCGTGAGAACTTGCAGGCTTTGTTTTTAGAGAAAATCAAGGATATTTTTGAGAGATTTACCCTGCGCGTGCCTTTTTCTAAGTCTTACAAGATTCATGATTTGGAAAGTGTTGCGATTCTGGAAGAACGTGATTATCAGGATGACGGGGAAGTTATTACAGGCTACATTTCTGAAAAAAATAAATGGAGGTTAGAGGAATTTTATGACTGATATTAAAACTTTGGCTCTAAAGTATGGAGGCTATACAAGTTTGGATAAGGTCTATCTAGATCAACTTCTAGCTGGTAAAACAGAGCAGGAGCAGTTGGCACTGATCACTCCTCCGCCAAGTGTGGTCAATGCCTATTTTGCAGAACTCTACCAGAAAAAGAGTCCTGAGGCTGCGACGGATTATTTTGCAGAAGTCAGTCAGGAACTGAACCTCTACAATGCTGAGCCAAGTTTCACCCTAGAAAATAAGCCTTTTATTAGGCTTAATCTGTCTGGTAAATCCTTTGGTTTTTGCTATGAGAGAGAGGGCCTTGGTCGAATTTTCTCTGAGAATGAAGAGAAGATTTCAGATGACTTGCTTTTTGAGATTGCACAAATTTTCCCCCATCAGCTAGTCTTTGAAGAGTCTGGAAAGATTTACATGAAGGCAGTCGGAGATGAGGAAGTTGTTAACGTGGAGAGTCTGACAGCTTTGACAGACTTGGAAAGCTTGGCTGATGGTCGTAAACGTCTCAAAGGCTACAGCCAAGAGGATTTACTGCAAGAAGCTGCTGCTTTTTCTGGCAAGCGCTATTTCCGATCGGAAAACCGCACAGCTATGTTATATATTGATTAATTAGAAAGTATCGAATGGATATTCAATTTTTAGGAACAGGGGCTGGTCAGCCCTCTAAAGCCCGCAACGTCTCAAGTCTCGCCCTGAAACTTTTGGATGAGATTAACGAAGTTTGGCTCTTTGACTGTGGAGAGGGAACGCAAAATCGCATTCTAGAGACCACGATTCGACCACGTAAGGTCAGCAAAATCTTTATCACCCATCTGCATGGCGACCACATTTTTGGCTTGCCTGGTTTCCTTTCTAGCCGTGCTTTTCAGGCCAATGAAGAGCAGACAGATTTGGAAATCTACGGCCCGCAAGGTATCAAGTCTTTTGTATTGACCAGTCTACGAGTGTCAGGTTCACGCCTGCCCTATAAGATTCATTTCCATGAATTTGACCAAGATTCTCTAGGGAAAATTCTTGAAACAGATAAATTCACGGTGTATGCGGAAGAGTTGGACCACACTATTTTCTGCGTTGGCTATCGTGTCATGCAAAAGGACCTTGAAGGAACGCTGGATGCTGAAAAACTCAAGGCGGCTGGTGTCCCATTTGGCCCACTTTTTGGAAAAATCAAAAACGGTCAGGATGTTGTTCTAGAAGACGGCACTGAAATCAAGGCTGCTGACTATATCTCAGAGCCACGTCCAGGTAAGATTATCACTATTCTAGGTGACACCCGAAAAACCAATGCCAGCGTACGTCTGGCTGTCAATGCTGATGTCTTGGTCCATGAATCAACTTATGGCAAAGGCGATGAGAAAATTGCCCGTAATCATGGTCACTCAACCAATATGCAGGCGGCGGAGGTCGCAGTAGAAGCAGGTGCTAAACGCCTCCTGCTCAATCATATCAGTGCTCGCTTCCTCTCAAAAGATATCAGCAAACTCAAGAAAGATGCGGCTACAATTTTTGACAATGTGCATGTAGTCAAAGACTTGGAAGAAGTGGAAATCTAAAAGATTGAGAAAGGATAAGTATGCGTACGATTCTCATTACCGGAGCTAGCGGTGGTCTAGCTCAAGAAATGGTCAAACTTTTACCAGAAGACCAGCTTATCTTGCTTGGTCGAGATAAGGAAAAATTAGCTCAACTCTACGGAAATCATCCCCATGCAGAATTGATTGAAATCGATATTACCGATGATTCAGCCCTAGAAACTCTGGTAACTGACCTCTATTTCCGTTATGGTAAGATTGATGTCTTGATTAATAACGCTGGTTACGGGATTTTTGAAGAATTTGACCAGATTTCTGCCCAAGATATTCATCAGATGTTTGAGGTCAATACCTTTGCCCTGATGAATCTGTCTCGTCGCCTTGCTGCTCGTATGAAAGAAAGCCGAAAAGGCCATATCATCAATATCGTCAGCATGGCAGGTTTGATCGCTACTGGCAAGTCCAGCCTTTACTCAGCGACCAAGTTTGCGGCCATTGGGTTTTCAAATGCTCTGCGTCTCGAACTCATGTCCTACGGTGTTTATGTGACGACGGTCAATCCAGGACCAATCCGTACAGGATTTTTTGACCAGGCTGACCCAGATGGCACCTATCTCAAGTCGGTTGAACGCTTCCTGCTAGAAGCAGATGCAGTGGCTAAAAAGATTGTCAAGATTATAGGAAAAAATAAACGAGAACTCAATCTACCGATGTTGTTGAACCTAGCCCATAAGTTTTATACCCTCTTTCCTAAGTTAGCTGATAAGTTGGCAGGGGAAACTTTTAATTATAAGTAAAAAGAACCAATGTGCAGGTTGCTAGCCTACATATTGGTTCTTATCATTTCTCAACTATCAAACTGAACTTCTTCTAGTAGATAGTCGATAAAGCGTTCGCCCATCTTAGACAGGCTGGTTTTTTCATGCTGGATATAGACCAGCTCAATTGGGTCATCAATATCCAGTGGGATAGAAACGATATTGTCTCCGTTGAGGTTGCTGTTCAAAATCCCTGTCGCAATGGTATAACCATCCAAACCAATCAAGAGATTAAAAAGGGTGGCACGGTCACTGACCACGATGGATTTCTTGTGGTGCTCTTGAGATAGAATCTCTTCTGAAAAGTAGAAGGAGTTGTGCGTCCCTTGGTCATAGCTGAGGTAAGGGAAATTCTCCAAATCAGACAGTTTGACCTTGTCTTTCTTTGCCAGAGGATTAGTCTTGCTGACAAAGATATGCGGTTGCGCTGTGAAGAGATGGTGAGCCAGCAGGTGATTGTCATCCAGCATTTTCGTTAAAACATCACGGTTGTAGCTGTTTAAAAATAGAACACCGACCTCACTACGGAAGTTCTTGACGTCGTCGATAATTTCCCAAGTACGAGTTTCACGAAGGAAGAGCTCGTACTTCTCCATATCGCTTTTCTTAAGTAGAGATACAAAGGCATTGACCACAAAGGCATAGTGTTGAGACGAAACGCTAAAGAGTTCGCGGTGGGCGACAGGATTTTTATAGCGTTCCTCCAGAAGCTGGGTCTGCTCGACAACCTGACGGGCATAAGAGAGAAACTCCATCCCATCACGGGTCAAGGTGATCCCCTTAGGATTACGAATAAAGATTTCAATGCCCATTTCATTTTCCAAATCTCTCACAGCATTGGAAAGACTTGGCTGAGTGATAAAGAGTTGCTTGGCTGCCTCATTCATGGAGCCAGTTTCGACGATTTTGATAATATAGTGTAATTGTTGAATTCTCATGTTTTTATTGTACCACACTTGCGTCAGAATCGCCAAAGAAGATAGGAAAATCAGGGGCATTGTGTGAGTCTCTTCTTGAAAAAAAGACAAAATTTTGCTAGAATGAGTCTTATGAAAACATTCTATGATGTGCAGCAATTCCTCAAACGATTTGGTATTATTGTTTACATGGGAAAACGCTTATATGATATTGAACTGATGAAGCTGGAACTCTCTCGGATTTACGATGCAGGGTTGATGGACAAACTAGACTATCTAGAAGCAGAAGCGGTTCTTCGCAGAGAGCACAAGGTAGAATTGGATTATATTGAGAAAAATGGAGAAAAGAACTAATGGTTACTTGGATTTTGTGGGCACTTATACTGGCAATGTTGGCGTGGATGGGCTTTAACTATCTTCGTATTCGCCGTGCGGCTAAAATCGTAGACAATGAGGAGTTTGAAGCCTTGATTCGTACGGGTCAATTAATTGATTTGCGTGACCCAGCAGAATTTCACAGGAAACATATCCTTGGGGCCCGCAATATTCCTTCAAGTCAGTTGAAGACTAGTCTTGCTGCCCTTCGTAAGGATAAACCTGTTCTTCTTTACGAAAACCAACGTGCGCAACGTGTTACAAATGCAGCCCTTTACTTGAAAAAACAAGGTTTTTCTGAGATTTATATCCTTTCTTATGGCTTGGATTCTTGGAAAGGGAAAGTCAAAGTTGAGAAATAAGAAAACGAGCTTGGGATGTTTCCGAGCTCATTTTTTAACCACTTTTTCTGAGAAATTCACGAATGTTTGCTAATTCTTCCGAGTTTAGGGGTCGATAGTCCCCTTCTTTTAGATGATCATCCAAACTCCAAGGCCCAAAATGGGTGCGTTTGAGGGAGGTCACCTTGACACCAACCGAGAGAAACATTTTCTTGACCTGATGAAATTTTCCCTCTGAAATGGTGATGGAGGTTTGGCTGAAAGAAGGACTTGCAGATAGAATTTCTAGCCTTGCAGGTTTACAGACAGTGCCATCTAAAAAGACAATTCCCTTTTGAAAGGCTTGGATATGGTCAGGTGTCAGAAGTCCATTAACCTCAACTTGGTAGGTTTTATCAACATGATACTGAGGATGGAGGAGCTGAAAGCCCAAGGGACCGTTGTCAGTCAAGAGGAGGAGCCCGGTCGTATCTCGGTCCAGTCGGCCGACGGCATAGATCTTGTCAGACTGGATGTCAGGCGGAAGGAGGTCCATGATGGTTGGAAGTTGCTTGTCTTTGTTGGCTGTAACGACACCAGCTGGCTTATGAAGCATAAGATAGGTGTGTTCATAGCCTTGAATGATTTGGTCCTGAAAAAGGAGTTCCTGTAGTCCCGTATCGATATTCTGAGCTAGGGAGCGGGCTGGGCAACCATCGACGAGAATGTTCCCTTTGAGGAGTGCTTGCTTCATGGCCTTTCGGCTGATTTTTTCTTGGGCTAATAAATTATCTAAACGCATACTGTGCCTATCTTATCATAAGTATCTTACTTTGAAAAGGCTTGACGTGAAAAGAAAAGCAGAGTGAAAACATTTACACTTGCTTGAGTTATGTTATTTACCTGAAATTATGGTATAATCGTTCAGTTAGAAAATAAATTTTGAATATTATAGAGGAAATCATGACAAAATTAAGAGAAGATATCCGTAACATTGCGATTATCGCCCACGTTGACCACGGTAAAACAACCCTCGTTGACGAATTATTGAAACAATCAGAAACGCTTGATGCACGTACTGAATTGGCAGAGCGTGCTATGGACTCAAACGATATCGAAAAAGAGCGTGGAATTACCATCCTTGCTAAAAATACAGCCGTTGCCTACAACGGAACTCGTATCAACATCATGGACACACCAGGACACGCGGACTTCGGTGGAGAAGTTGAGCGTATCATGAAAATGGTTGACGGTGTTGTTTTGGTCGTAGATGCCTACGAAGGAACCATGCCACAGACTCGTTTCGTATTGAAAAAAGCCTTGGAACAAGATCTTGTCCCAATCGTTGTTGTTAACAAAATTGATAAACCATCAGCTCGTCCAGCAGAAGTAGTGGACGAAGTCTTGGAACTTTTCATCGAGCTTGGTGCAGATGACGACCAGCTTGATTTCCCAGTGGTGTATGCTTCAGCGATCAACGGAACTTCTTCATTGTCAGATGATCCAGCTGACCAAGAAGCGACTATGGCACCAATCTTTGACACGATTATCGACCATATTCCAGCTCCAGTAGATAACTCAGATGAGCCTTTACAGTTCCAAGTGTCACTTTTGGACTATAATGACTTCGTTGGACGTATCGGTATCGGTCGTGTCTTCCGTGGTACTGTTAAGGTTGGGGACCAAGTTACCCTTTCTAAACTTGACGGCACAACTAAAAACTTCCGTGTTACAAAACTCTTCGGTTTCTTTGGTTTGGAACGTCGTGAAATCCAAGAAGCAAAAGCAGGTGACTTGATTGCCGTTTCAGGTATGGAAGACATCTTTGTCGGTGAGACCATTACTCCGACAGACGCAGTTGAAGCTCTTCCAATCCTACACATCGATGAGCCAACTCTTCAAATGACTTTCTTGGTTAACAACTCACCATTTGCTGGTAAAGAAGGTAAATGGGTGACTTCTCGTAAGGTGGAAGAACGTTTGCAGGCAGAATTGCAAACAGACGTTTCCCTTCGTGTTGACCCAACTGATTCACCAGATAAATGGACTGTTTCAGGACGTGGAGAATTGCACTTGTCAATTCTTATCGAAACAATGCGTCGTGAGGGATATGAACTTCAAGTATCTCGTCCAGAAGTTATCGTAAAAGAAATCGACGGTGTTAAATGTGAACCATTTGAACGTGTTCAAATCGATACTCCAGAAGAATACCAAGGATCTGTTATCCAAAGCCTTTCTGAACGTAAAGGTGAAATGTTGGATATGATTTCAACTGGTAATGGTCAAACTCGTTTGGTCTTTCTTGTTCCAGCGCGTGGTTTGATTGGGTACTCAACTGAGTTCTTGTCAATGACTCGTGGTTACGGTATTATGAACCATACCTTCGACCAATACTTGCCATTGATTCCAGGTGAAATTGGTGGTCGTCACCGTGGTGCCCTTGTTTCTATCGATGCTGGTAAGGCTACAACTTACTCAATCATGTCTATCGAAGAACGTGGTACAATCTTTGTCAACCCAGGTACTGAAGTTTACGAAGGAATGATCATCGGTGAAAACTCTCGTGAAAATGACTTGACAGTTAACATCACTAAGGCAAAACAAATGACCAACGTTCGTTCAGCTACTAAGGACCAAACAGCTGTAATCAAGACGCCTCGTATCTTGACACTTGAAGAATCTCTTGAGTTCTTGAACGACGATGAGTACATGGAAGTAACGCCTGAGTCTATCCGTTTGCGTAAACAAATCCTTAACAAGGCAGAGCGTGAGAAAGCTAATAAGAAGAAAAAATCAGCTGAATAAGAGCTAGAAAGAGATAAAGATGGTTTATTTAATCATAGGAATCCTCTTATTACTACTCTATGTATTTGCGACACCACAAAGCATTAAAGGGACAGTCAATATCGTCCTTGTCGTCTTTGCTTTCGTAGCACTTTTGATTTTGCTGATGCTGTCTGTCCTGCAAATCTTTCAGCTACCGACAGAATTCTTTATCGCAATCGCCATGCTCTTCCTAGCATACTTTAGCTTGCGAGATATTACCCTCATGTCGGTCCATAAAAGTAAAAGAAGATAAAAGAGAGTTTCGGCTCTCTTTTTGCTTGTTAGAATGCCTAATCTGAGCATTTTCATTTAGAATTATTTCCATAAAAATGGTAAAATAGTAGGAGTAGAAATGGAGTTTGAGACATGAAAGTAATAGATCAATTTAGAAATAAGAAAGTCCTTGTTTTAGGTTTGGCCAAGTCTGGTGAATCTGCAGCTCGTTTGTTGGATAAGCTAGGTGCCATTGTGACGGTAAATGATGGGAAGCCTTTCGAAGACAATCCAGCTGCGCAAAGTTTGCTGGAAGAAGGGATCAAGGTTATCACAGGTGGCCATCCTTTGGAACTTTTG
Organism: Streptococcus mitis; assembly: GCA_032480835.1. GTDB lineage: Bacteria > Bacillota > Bacilli > Lactobacillales > Streptococcaceae > Streptococcus > Streptococcus mitis_DK. Next base: position 53,201 of record JAWETZ010000001.1, on the reverse strand, counting down.
GATGAAGAGTTTGCCCTTATGGTGAAAAATCCAGGCATTCCCTACAGCAATCCTATGATTGAAAAGGCTTTGGCCAAGGGAATTCCAGTCTTGACTGAGGTGGAATTGGCTTACTTGATTTCAGAAGCGCCCATTATCGGTATCACAGGTTCAAATGGAAAAACAACCACAACGACTATGATTGGGGAAGTTTTGACTGCTGCTGGGCAACATGGTCTTTTATCAGGAAATATCGGCTATCCTGCCAGTCAGGTTGCTCAAACTGCGACAGACAAGGACACGCTTGTCATGGAACTTTCTTCCTTCCAACTCATGGGTGTGCAAGAATTCCATCCTGAGATTGCTGTTATTACCAATCTCATGCCAACTCATATCGACTACCACGGTTCTTTTGAGGAATATGTAGCAGCTAAGTGGAATATCCAGAACAAGATGACAGCAGCTGATTTCCTTGTCTTAAACTTTAACCAAGACTTGGCAAAAGAATTGGCTACCCAAACACAGGCTACTGTTGTTCCATTTTCAACACAGGAAAAGCTTGCTGGAGCTTATCTAGAAGATGGTCAGCTCTACTTCCGTGGAGAAGTGGTCATGGCAGCTAGCGAAATCGGAGTTCCAGGTAGCCACAATGTGGAAAATGCCCTTGCAACGATTGCTGTAGCCAAGCTTCGTGGTGTGGATAACCAAACCATTAAGGAAACTCTTTCAGCCTTTGGTGGTGTCAAACACCGTCTCCAATTTGTGGATGAAATCAAAGGTGTTAAGTTCTATAATGATAGTAAATCAACCAATATCTTGGCTACTCAAAAAGCCTTGTCAGGATTTGACAACAGCAAGGTCGTCTTGATTGCAGGTGGTTTGGATCGTGGCAATGAGTTTGACGAATTGGTTCCAGATATTACTGGACTCAAGAAGATGGTCATCCTTGGTCAGTCTGCAGAACGTGTCAAACGGGCAGCGGATAAGGCTGGTGTAGCTTATGTGAATGCGACTGATATTGCAGATGCGACCCGCAAGGCCTACGAGCTTGCGACTCAAGGAGATGTAGTCCTTCTCAGTCCTGCCAATGCTAGCTGGGATATGTATGCTAACTTTGAAGTACGTGGCGACCTCTTTATCGACACAGTAGCGGAGTTAAAGGAATAAGTATGAAAAAAATTGTCTTTACAGGTGGGGGGACGGTTGGACACGTGACCCTCAATCTTTTGTTAATGCCCAAGTTTATCGAAGATGGCTGGGAAGTCCACTATATCGGGGACAAGCGTGGTATTGAACACCAAGAAATCCTCAAGTCAGGTTTGGATGTCACCTTTCATTCCATTGCGACTGGAAAATTGCGTCGCTATTTCTCTTGGCAAAATATGATGGACGTCTTTAAAGTTGGCTGGGGGATTGTCCAATCTCTCTTTATCATGTTGCGACTTCGTCCACAGGCCCTTTTTTCAAAGGGAGGTTTTGTCTCTGTGCCGCCTGTTATCGCAGCGCGTGTGTCAGGAGTGCCTGTCTTTATTCACGAATCTGACCTGTCTATGGGCTTGGCCAATAAAATCGCCTATAAATTTGCGACTAAGATGTATTCAACCTTTGAACAAGCTTCAAGTTTGTCTAAGGTTGAGCATGTGGGAGCAGTGACCAAGGTTTCAGATCAAAAAAATCCAGAACCCGATGAATTGGTGGATATTCAAACCCACTTTAATCCCCAATTGCCAACTGTATTGTTTGTCGGTGGTTCAGCAGGCGCTCGTGTCTTTAACCAATTGGTGACAGACCATAAGAAAGAACTGACAGAGCGCTACAATATTATCAATCTAACTGGAGATTCTAGCCTGAACGAGTTGAGCCAAAATCTTTTTCGTGTTGACTATGTGACCAATCTCTATCAACCCTTGATGGAATTGGCTGATATTGTTGTGACAAGAGGTGGCGCCAATACGATTTTTGAGCTCTTGGCCATGGCAAAATTACATGTTATTGTGCCGCTTGGTCGTGAAGCTAGTCGTGGAGACCAGATTGAAAACGCAGCCTACTTTGTTAAGAAAGGCTATGCAGAAGAGCTTCAAGAAAGCGATTTGACCTTGGATAGTTTGGAAGAGAAGCTGTCTCACTTACTAAGCCACAAGGAAGACTACCAAGCTAAGATGAAGGCTTCTAAGGAATTGAAATCTCTAGCAGATTTTTATCAACTATTGAAAAACGATTTATCATAAGGAAAGTAAATGTCAAAAGATAAGAAAAATGAGGGCAAAGAAATCCTCGAAGAATTGAAAGAGTTATCAGAATGGCAGAAACGGAACCAAGAATATCTAAAAAAGAAGGCTGAAGAAGAGGCAGCCCTAGCTGAGGAGAAGGAAAAGGAAAGACAAGCTCGAATGGGAGCAGAATCTGAGAAATCAGAGGATAAGCAGGACCAGGAGAGTGAAGCAGACCATGAAGACTCAGAATCAGCCATGAAAGAGTCTGAAGAAAAAGTAGAAGCTCCAGAGGGTGACAAAGAGGAAGAAGAGATAGAAGAATCAGGGTCTAAAGAGGACGAGAACCAGGATAAAAAGCTTGCTAAAAAGGCTACGAAGGAAAAACCAGCCAAAGCAAAGATTCCTGGGCTCCATATCTTACGAGCCTTAACGATTTTATTTCCAAGTCTATTTTTATTGGTCGTCTCTGCCTACTTACTCAGTCCTTATGCGACCATGAAGGATATCCGTATTGAGGGAACGGTTCAAACTACGTCTGATGATATTCGACAGGCTTCAGGCATTCAGGCTTCGGATTATACGATTAACCTTCTGCTAGACAAGACAAAATATGAAAAGCAGATCAAGTCTAACTATTGGGTTGAATCAGCTCAACTTGTCTATCAATTTCCAACCAAGTTTACTATCAAGGTCAAGGAATATGATATTGTTGCCTACTATGTTTCTGGTGAAAATCATTATCCTATTCTTTCCAGTGGTCAGCTTGAGACCAGTGCTGTGAGCTTGGTCAGTCTACCAGAAACTTATTTGTCAGTTCTCTTTAATGATAGTGAACAAATCAAGGCTTTTGTCTCAGAACTTTCTCAAATTAGCCCAGAACTCAAGGCTGCTATCCAAAAGGTGGAGCTAGCCCCAAGCAAGGTGACTTCCGATTTAATTCGATTGACCATGTATGACACAGATGAAGTCTTGGTTCCCCTGTCTGAAATGAGCAAGAAATTACCTTACTACAGTAAGATTAAGCCTCAATTGTCAGAACCGAGTGTGATTGACATGGAAGCTGGAATTTACAGTTACACTGTAGCGGATAAATTAATTATGGAGGCAGAAGAAAAAGCTAAAAAAGAGGCCGAAGAAGCTGAGAAGAAACAGAAAGACGAAGAGAAGAAAAGGCTAGAAGAACAGCAGAATAAATTGGAAGAAGAGAAGAAAAAGCTGGAGGAAGAAAGCAATCGAAATCAAACGCCCCAGCGTTCACCGCGTCGCTAGGTTTACCTTTTTTCTCATAGTACTTTAGTGACTAGTTTTTACTTGACAAGTGCTAGTAGAAATAATAGAATAGTAAAAAACCTTTAAAGCAGTCCAGAGAGGCAGCTAAGGTTAGACGATGAAAGGGTGGAGACTACCCATTTTTCGTGGAACCTTGCTGTTGGCAGGTTCCTTTTTTCGTGTCTTCTGTTGGCCATACTCTCTCACTAGCAAAGGTAAAAGGAGAAACCTATGCGAGAACATCGTCCAGTCATTGCTCTTGATTTTCCTGGTTTTGAGGCAGTCAAGGAATTCTTAGCTCTTTTTCCAGCAGAAGAAAGTCTTTATTTAAAAGTAGGGATGGAGCTTTATTATGCGGAAGGTCCAGAAGTTGTCCGTTATTTGAAGTCATTGGGGCATAGTGTCTTTTTGGACCTCAAGCTACATGACATTCCAAATACAGTCAAGTCAGCCATGAAGGTCCTATCTCAGCTTGGTGTGGATATGACTAATGTTCATGCGGCTGGTGGTGTAGAGATGATGAAGGCTGCGCGTGAAGGTCTTGGGAGTCAAGCCAAATTGATTGCAGTGACTCAGTTGACCTCAACGTCGGAAGCCCAGATGCAGGATTTTCAAAATATTCAAACCAGCTTGCAAGAGTCTGTAATCCACTATGCCAAGAAGACAGCTGAAGCTGGCTTGGATGGTGTCGTTTGCTCGGCTCAGGAAGTCCAACTCATCAAGCAGGCCACCAATCCAGATTTTATCTGTCTGACACCAGGGATTCGCCCTCAGGGAGCTGCTGTTGGAGACCAAAAACGCGTGATGACGCCAGCAGATGCCTATCAAATCGGTAGTGACTATATCGTAGTGGGACGTCCCATTACGCAAGCTGAGGATCCTGTTGCAGCCTATCATGCCATCAAGGATGAATGGACACAGGACTGGAATTAAGGAAATAGATTATAAAAACAAAAGGAGAATACCATGACACTTGCTAAAGATATCGCTAGCCACCTCTTGAAAATTCAAGCAGTTTACCTCAAACCAGAGGAGCCTTTTACTTGGGCATCTGGAATCAAGTCACCGATTTACACAGATAACCGTGTGACACTAGCCTATCCAGAAACTCGTACCCTCATTGAAAATGGTTTTGTGGAAGCTATTAAAGCAGAATTTCCAGAAGTAGAAGTGATTGCAGGGACTGCAACAGCAGGGATTCCACACGGAGCCATTATTGCTGATAAGATGAACCTGCCATTTGCCTACATCCGTAGCAAACCAAAAGACCACGGAGCTGGTAATCAAATCGAAGGTCGCGTGGCTCAAGGTCAAAAAATGGTAGTGGTTGAAGATCTTATTTCAACTGGTGGATCTGTTCTTGAAGCCGTAGTAGCAGCTAAGCGAGAAGGAGCAGATGTACTTGGAGTTGTAGCGATTTTCAGCTATCAATTGCCAAAGGCAGATAAGAACTTTGCGGATGCTGGTGTGAAATTGGTGACACTTTCTAACTATAGCGAACTCATTCACCTAGCGCAAGAAGAAGGATATATCACACCAGAAGGACTCGACCTTCTAAAACGCTTTAAAGAAGACCAAGAAAATTGGCAAAATGCTTAAAACATAGAAAATCAGGTAGTCACTAGGATTACCTGATTTCTTTTTGTGATTTCATTGAGTATTAGTTGACTTTTCCACCTTCAACAACTAGGTCATCTGCTTTAGCAGCGTCACCGTAGGTTGGGTGAAGTGTTTTTTCATAGGCTTTGTGGAAGAAGTTTTCCTTGCCTAATTTTTCAATATCTTTATTGATGAAGTCTAGCAATTCTTGGTTGCCTTTTTGAACTGCTGCTGCGATGGTATCTGGATCACTGAGGGAAGTAATACCGACTTCAAATCCTTTGTTTTCAAGCGCCCAAGCTAGGACTTCAGTATTGTCGGTAGAGAAGGCATCTCCACGTCCGTCAAGAAGGGCTTGGTAAGAGTCGCTGTATTGGTCATATTTTTGGAGTTTGATTTCTGGATGATTCTTTTCAAAATAAGTCTCAGCAGTCGTTCCTTTTGTGACAATCAAGGTTTTGCCTTCAAGTTGTTTGACGTCTGTAATGAGACCAGTCTTAGGTGACACAACACCGAGAGAAACTTTCATGTAAGGAAGGGCAAAGTCAACTTGTTTCTTACGTTCGTCAGTAACTGTGAAGTTGGCAAGGGTGATATCCACCTTGTTAGAAATCAAGTATTCAGCACGGTTGGCAGCATCGACAGAAACGTATTTGACCTTGACACCAAGGTCTTGAGCCAGTTGGTTCCCAAGTTCGATATCGTAGCCTTGGTAAGAACCGTCATTGTCAACGTAGCCAAACGGTTTCTTATCTCCAAATACGGCGATTCGTAGTTCACCACTTTTTTTGATTTCATCAATTGTACGAGCTTTGGCAGTGGTTTTACCAGATGATGAACCAGCATTTCCACCTGAGCTACAAGCTGTGACAAAGATAAGGGCAAAGGCAAGTGCCAAAACAGTTAAGAGTGGTTTGAGTAGTTTCATAAAAATCTCCTTTATAGATATGAGCCAAATTGGCTAAAGTCAAAGACGTTTAAAAATTCCTGGGCTCGTTTGGTTTGCGGATTGGTAAAGAAGGCTTGAGCCGTTCCTTCTTCAGCGATTTTCCCTTGGTCTAGGAAGATAATCCGATCGGCAATGGCTTGGGCAAACTGCATTTCATGGGTTACTAAAATCATGGTACGGCCTTCTTGAGCTAAGTCATTGATGAGTTCCAGAACTTCACGCACCATTTCTGGATCGAGTGAAGCTGTCACTTCGTCAAATAGGATAATTTCTGGATGCATGAGTAGGGCACGGACGATCGCAACCCGTTGCTTTTGTCCACCAGATAACTGGCGAGCAAAGCTATGTTTTTTATCTAAAAGACCGACTCGTTCTAGTAGTTTCAAAGCTTCTTCAGTGACTTCCTTCTTGTCTTTCCCTTGAGCCTTGATAGGGCCTAGGATGAGGTTTTGAAGGACATCCAAGTGAGGGAAGAGTTCATAATTTTGAAAGACCATACCAATCTTTTGGCGAACCAGGTGAAAATCTTTTTTATTTTCAACGATAGACTGACCGTCCAGAAGAATATCTCCACCTTGAATACTTTCTAAGCCATTGAGGCAACGAAGGAGGGTACTTTTCCCACAACCAGATGGCCCTAGGATAACCACAACTTCCCCTTTTTTGATATCTAGAGAAAGTCCTTGGAGGATGGGATTGTCTCCGAAGGATTTTTTTAGTTCCTTGATTTCTAAAATAGTTTCAGACATTTAGTTCCTCCAATGTTTTTCTAGATGAGTAGATAGTTTGGAAATAGGGAAGCAAACTGCGAAATACAAGACTAGGATGGTTCCATAAATCCAAAAGGAAGCAGTTGGGATAGTCAGGCGATTGCTATCAATGATTTGTTGTCCAACCTTGGTAACCTCAACAACCCCAATCAAAACAACCAAGGAAGTGGTTTTGATCATCCGAGTGACAAGGTTGATGGCTTGCGGTAGCAGTCTTCTCAAAACTTGTGGGATGATGATGTGGCAGTAAAGTTGAACATTGGTCAAGCCGAGTGCCTGTCCGCTTTCAAACTGATGCTTAGGGAGGGAAGTGATAGCTCCACGAACCAAGTCCCCCATTTCAGCTGTTCCCCAGAGGGTAAAAACGATAATAGCAGAAGTCTCTCCTGAGATATTGATATTAAAGTTTCGAGCCAAGCCAAAGTAAACGATGAAGAGCAACACCAGCTGGGGAATGATACGGATAAATTCCAGATACAATCGTGTCAAAAATCGTACGATTCTAGAATGGGAGGTCATGATGATTCCCATGACTGTCCCGAATATCATGGATAAGAGGACAGACAGGATGGATATCCCAATCGTAACGCCCAATCCCTGTAAGATTCTCAGGAGATTATTTCCCTGAAAGAGTACTTGGATTCCCGAATCCTGCATGGCGGAGCCTCCTTTCTATCCAGCTAAAGACCAGTGAGATGGGTAGCAGCATCATCAGATAAGCACCTACCAACATAGCTAGCGCAATGTCTGTCTCATAATAGAGCCCAATCAAGTCCTTGGCGACATACATGAGGTCGGCCAAAGCCACTGCTGAGAAAACAGAGGTTTCCTTGATGAGGAAAATAACATTAGCACTAAAAGATGGTAGAGCAATCGCTGTTGCTTGCGGAAGAACCACATAGCGAAAGACCTGTAGAGGTGTCAGACCGATAGCTAATCCAATCTCCTGCTGGGTTTGACTGATGGCTTCCAGCCCACTTCGGAAAGATTCTGCCATATAGGAACCTCCTAGAAAGATAAGTCCTAAGGTTGCGCAGACTTCTGAAGATAGGACAATTCCTATGCGAGGCAGACCGAAGTAGAGAAAGAAGAGTTGAATCAAAAGGGGCGTGTTGCGTGACAATTCGATGTAGGCTGTCACTATTTGCGCCAAAATAGGGATGCGGTAATGTCGGATGATACTAACGATTAAACCTAGCAGAAAGGATCCCAGAATCCCCCAAAATGCAATATGCAAGGTAAGAAGAAATGCCTTTTGATATAGTGGTAGATATTGTTCAACAATGGACCAATCCAAAAATAGAACCTCCCATCTAGAAATAATACAGTTATTGTAGCACTTAAAATCTCCTTTGGATAATATGTATTTTTTATTGTCGTTATAGGGATTTTTTATCATAGAAATAAAATTTCTGAAATTTCCAAACAAAATATTTGAAAAATTTTGAAAAAAGAGTTAAAATATCTTTGTAATATACAAAGTAAACGCTTACTTATTAAGGAGGGAATTTTATGTCATACAAAACAAGCAATGCAGAAGGTCCTGTAGATTTCATCAATACCTATGATTTGGAGCCAATGGCGCAACAAGTTATTCCTAAAGCAGCATTTGGCTATATCGCTAGTGGGGCGGAAGATACTTTCACTTTAAGAGAGAATATCCGCGCCTTTAACCACAAACTCATCGTTCCTCATACGCTTTGTGATGTTGAAAATCCAAGTACAGAGATTGAATTTGCTGGTGAAAAATTGTCTTCACCAATCATTATGGCGCCTGTTGCAGCTCATAAATTGGCAAACGAACAGGGTGAAGTGGCGACTGCGCGTGGTGTGCATGAGTTCGGTTCTCTTTACACAACTAGCTCTTACTCTACTGTAGATCTTCCAGAAATTACAGAAGCCCTTCAAGGGACACCTCACTGGTTCCAATTTTACTTTAGTAAAGATGACGGGATTAACCGCCATATCATGGACCGTGTGAAGGCTGAAGGTTATAAAGCGATTGTCTTGACAGCAGATGCTACTGTAGGAGGCAATCGTGAGGTGGATAAGCGTAATGGTTTTGTCTTCCCAGTTGGCATGCCGATTGTTGAAGAATACCTACCAGAAGGTGCTGGTAAATCAATGGACTTTGTTTACAAATCAGCTAAACAACGCTTGTCTCCACGTGATGTAGAATTTATCGCTGAATACTCAGGACTTCCTGTTTATGTCAAGGGACCACAATGCCGTGAGGATGTTGAACGTTCGCTTGCTGCGGGAGCATCTGGTATCTGGGTAACCAACCACGGTGGTCGTCAAATAGACGGTGGACCAGCTGCCTTCGACTCACTTCAAGAAGTAGCAGAAGCAGTTGACAAACGTGTGCCAATTGTCTTTGACTCTGGTATTCGTCGTGGTCAACACGTCTTTAAAGCCTTGGCCTCAGGAGCAGACTTGGTAGCTATTGGCCGTCCTGTTATCTATGGCTTGGCCCTTGGTGGTAGTGTCGGTGTACGTCAAGTCTTTGAACACTTGAATGCGGAATTGAAGACAGTCATGCAGTTGTCTGGAACTCAGACTATTGAAGATGTCAAACACTTCAAACTCCGTCACAACCCATATAACCCAACCTTCCCAGTTGATCCTCGTGACTTAAAATTGTATTAATAAAACAGCTTGCCTCCACTGAATGTGGAGGTTTTTCTTAGTGTATAGGAAGAATAAATCACCATTGAAAACTATATAAATATATTTTTCGGTCAAATATCTTGCTAGGGCTTTCATTTTTTGCTATACTGGTGCAGTAATTAAATAATAAAGACATTTGGGGTGCTTTAGGCTGAGATGATACCCATTGAACCTGATACAGTTAAGACTGGCGAAGGGAAATGTGAAACGTTTTTTCGTATGTCGAAATGAACGGTCTAATCTTGTAAGCTAAACTCCAGTTCCTATATGTAATTGGAGTTTTTTGTTCATTAATAGCTGACAGCTTTGAGGCCAAGCATTTAGGTAGCTCTTCTTGAAGCCCTTGATTTTCTTTAAAAAGGTCAAGTAAAACTAGGATTTTCTTGGTGTTTTGTTGATTACGAACGAGTAAAGAGAGGAAAAGTAAATATGGAAACACAAGACTATGCATTTCATCCAGGTTTGACTGTTGGAGAATTATTAAAAAGCAGTCAGAAAGATTGGCAGGCTGCAATCAATCATCGTTTTGTCAAGGAACTTTTTGCGGGTACAATTGAGAATAAGGTCTTAAAGGATTACCTGATTCAAGATTATCACTTCTTTGATGCCTTCTTATCCATGCTGGGTGCCTGCGTAGCCCACGCAGACCAGCTTGAATCCAAGCTTCGTTTTGCCAAGCAACTAGGCTTTCTTGAAGCAGATGAAGACGGTTATTTCCAAAAGGCTTTCAAAGAGTTAAAAGTATCTGAGAATGACTATCTGGAAGTGACCTTGCATCCTGTAACAAAAGCTTTTCAGGAGCTTATGTATTCTGCTGTGTCATCATCAGACTATGCTCATCTTTTGGTCATGCTGGTCATTGCGGAAGGTCTCTATTTAGACTGGGGTTCTAAAGATTTGGCTCTACCTGAAGCCTATATTCATTCGGAATGGATCAATCTCCACAGAGGTCCTTTCTTTACAGAGTGGGTTCAATTTCTGGTTGATGAACTCAATCGTGTCGGGAAAGGTAGAGAAGATTTGACAGAACTTCAGCAACGCTGGAATCAAGCGGTTGTTTTAGAATTAGCCTTTTTTGATATTGGCTATGACGCCTAGAGAAAGTTCAGGATATTTACAAATTTGATGAGGTAATTCTCTTCGAAAATCAAATTCAAACCACGTCAGCTTCACCTTGCCGTACTCAAGTACAGCCTGCGGCTAGCTTCCTAGTTTGCTCTTTGATTTTCATTGAGCATAAATCATTCAATGTAACTGAAAAATTTCTTAACGAAAGATAGAGATAAATCGAAATCAGTAGATCGTATAAAGTGAAAAGGAAGGATTTCAATATGACAAGTTTAAAATTATTAAAAGAAAAAGCACCATTAGTCATTTGTATCACCAATGATGTAGTAAAAAATTTCACAGCAAATGGATTAGTAGCACTGGGTGCATCACCAGCCATGAGTGAGTTTCCAGCAGATTTAGAGGATTTGTTAAAGTATGCTGGTGGTTTATTAATAAACATAGGAACATTGACAGATGAAAATTGGAAATTATACCAAGCTGCTCTGAAAATTGCAGAGAAATATAATGTCCCAGCAGTTTTAGATCCTGTAGCTTGTGGAGCAGGATCTTATAGAAAAAAAGTATCCGAAGATTTAATAAATAATTACAAACTCGCAGCGATTAGGGGAAATGCTGGCGAGATTGCTTCTTTAGTGGGAATAAATGTGGCATCTAAAGGAGTAGATAGTGCAGGCGTAGATAATATTGACGAAATTGCTTTAGCAGCAAATGAGAAGTTCAATATCCCTATAATAGTAACAGGTGAAGTGGATGCCATTGCGGTAAATGGAGAAGTGGTAACGATTCATAATGGTAGTGCCATGATGCCAAGAGTTATTGGGACAGGATGCTTATTAGGTGCTGTAGTAGCAAGCTTTATCGGACTTGAAAAAGGTCAAGAATTGAGATCTTTAGAAACTGCTATGTTGGTTTACAATATCGCTGGAGAAATGGCAGAAAAACGTCCAAATGGACATCTTCCTGGAACATTTAAAGTTGAATTTATAAATGCCTTATACGAGATTACAGATGAAGATGTAAAGGAATTCAAAAGAGTGAAGTAAAATGTTTCATAAAAAATTACTAAAACTATATTTTATTTGTGGAACGACTACTTGCCAAGGAAAAGATCTATATAGAGTCGTTGAGGAAGCCTTAAAAGGTGGTATAACCTTATTTCAATTTCGTGAAAAAGGTGAGGGAGCCTTAGAAGGTAAAGAAAAACTTGAACTAGCCATCCGAATTCAAGAACTTTGTAAAAAATACAATGTGCCGTTTATTGTTAATGATGATATTGAGTTAGCATTAGAAATAGATGCTGATGGCGTACATGTAGGACAAGATGATCTTGGAGTTGATGAAATTAGAAAATTGATGCCAGATAAAATAATTGGTCTTTCGATAAAAAACGAGGTAGAATTTCAACAATCAAAAGTTGAATATGTAGATTATGTTGGTGTTGGTCCTGTGTTTGATACCCAGTCAAAAGATGATGCTGGTGGTGCTATAGGTTATGAAGGTCTTAAATTGATGAGAAAATTATTGCCACAAATGCCATTAGTTGCAATTGGTGGGATACAGACGAAACATATTAAAGACATTATGAAGACCAATATGGATGGTGTTTCAATCATTTCAGCAATATCGTATGCAAAAAATATAGAAAAAACTGTTCGGGAAATGAGTGAACAATAGCTATCAATTTTTCCTTGTATTCTGATGGAGTAGGATTTTCTTTTTTCTAAAAAGCTATGCCCAGATTTAGCTCAAATGGCTAATCTATCAAACAAGACATTTGTTTTTTGCAAAAGAAAGATCTGCTGTCTTTTTGAGTACAAGTCTGTATTTCCAGTTCAATTTCTTGAACTAGAATAAATCATTTGTTAAAATAATTATATAATTAAATAATAAAGACATTTGGGGTGCTTTAGGCTGAGATGATACCCATTGAACCTGATACAGTTAAGACTGGCGAAGGGAAATGTGAAATGTTTTTTTCGTATGTCGAAAAGAACTGTCTAATCTTGTAAGCTGAACTCTAATTCCTATATGTAATTAGAGTTTTTTCTTTTACGAAACTGGATGAAGATGATACAAAGCATTTAGGTAGATCTCCTTGAATGCCCCACTTTTCTTTAAAAAAAGGAGTTTTTTATGTTGAAAAAATGGCAATTAAAAGATGTTATCTTACTTGCTTTCTTGTCTATCTTTTTTGGTGGCGTTTTTGTGGGTTCAGGCTATCTGTTTGATATCCTCACCCTGATTTTAGCACCTCTTGGTTTACAGGCCTTTGCCAATGAAATCCTCTTTGGTCTCTGGTGTATGGCTGCACCCATTGCTGCCATCTTTGTTCCAAGAGTGGGAAGCGCAACGATTGGAGAAGTGCTAGCTGCGCTTGCTGAAGTTCTTTATGGTAGCCAATTCGGTCTAGGGGCCCTTTTGTCTGGCTTGGTTCAAGGTTTGGGAAGTGAACTTGGTTTTATCGTAACCAAGAATCGCTATGAAAGTTGGCTCTCTCTAACTGCCAATAGTATTGGAATTACGCTTGTTAGCTTTGTCTATGAATACATTAAGTTAGGTTACTATGCCTTCTCCCTTCCTTTTGTCCTTTCCTTGCTAGTGGTACGTTTTATTTCCGTCTTTTTCTTCTGTACCATCTTGGTTCGTGCCATTGTCAAACTCTATCATCAGTTTGCAACTGGAGGAAAAGCATAGATGGGGCTGGAATTACGGGAGATTCAGTTCCCAATTTTTTCAGAACCGATTGATTTTACTTTTCATGCGCAAGCCTTTACTTTGTTAGTTGGGAGCAGTGGTTCAGGGAAATCTAGTCTCTTTCAAATGATTGCCCAAGTCAGTTCTCTTCCCTATAGCGGTCAAGTCCTGATAAACGGGAGCGAGGTCAGTCAGCTTTCTATCGTCGAACGTGTCCAGACGGTTGGTATTCTCTTTCAAAATCCCAATCATCAATTTACCATGGAGAACTTGTTTGAGGAGCTGGTTTTTACCCTAGAGAATATTGGCCATCCCGTTCAGGAAATTGATTCTAAAATAGCAGAGGTGGTCCAGCAATGTCGCTGCAAGGCAATCTTGCACCGTCCCATCCATCACTTATCAGGAGGGGAAAAGCAAAAGGCTGCGCTGGCAGTTCTCTTTGCTATGAATCCTAGGGTCTATCTCTTGGATGAGCCCTTCGCTTCCATTGATCGCAAGAGTAGGATAGAGATATTGGAGATTCTAAAAGAGTTAGCTTCTAATGGGAAGACAGTTATTTTGTGCGACCATGATTTAACAGACTATGAAGCCTATATCGACCATATGGTGGAGCTAAGAGATGGGCAACTAAGGGAAGTGTTTCAAATCCCTACCTCTGAGATGACACAGGTTGCTTCAAAGGAAGTTGCTTCTAGCCCAGAACTATTCCATATGGATAGAACGACTTGTGAGCTGAATAAGCGCTCCCTCTTTTCAATTGCGGATTTTACATTCTATCAAGGAATTTCCTGTATCTTGGGTGACAATGGTGTCGGGAAATCAACTCTCTTTCGCTCCATTCTTCAATTTCAAAAGTATAAGGGGCGCATTACTTGGAAGGGTTCGGTTCTAAAAAAGAAAAAGAGTTTGTATCATGACCTGACGGGTGTTGTTCAGGAAGCTGAGAAACAGTTTATCAGAGTCAGTCTGCGAGAAGAACTTCAATTAGATGGACCTGATTCTGAAAGAAATCAGCGTATTCTCCAAGCTTTACGGTATTTTGATCTGGAGCAGGCGCTTGATAAGAGTCCCTATCAATTAAGTGGTGGTCAGCAAAAGATTCTTCAGCTCTTGACCATCTTGACCAGCAAGGCTTCTGTGATTTTACTAGACGAACCTTTTGCTGGTTTGGATGATAGAGCTTGCCATTATTTTTGTCAGTGGATTGTGGAGGACAGAAATCAAGGAAGAAGTTTTCTGCTCATTAGCCATCGTTTAGATCCTTTGATCTCTGTAGTTGATTATTGGATTGAGATGACTAGTCAGGGTCTCAGTCATGTGAAAGCAGTGACAATTACCAAACCACTCACATCTCAGAGTAGCAATGCTCAAGGGGAGGTGAGATAGTATGGTCAAAGTAGCAACCCAGACACCGATTATTAGTCTCTTCTTGCTGATTTTATCCTTGGAAACATCTTTTATTCCTTCGATTGCTCTTAATCTCTCGGTAGTTGCATTTTGTATTCTCTTTATGCTCTATTACCGTCGATTTAAGATGTTGGCTTGGATGATTCTACTCGCCATTTTGCCATCTTTGGCCAACTACTGGGCAGTTCAGTTACATGGAGATGCTTCGCAGGCAGTCATGCTTGGAACGAGGGCCTTTGTGACCGTTTGTATTGGTCTTGTCTTTGTTTCCTCTATTTCCCTAAAAGAGCTTCTTTTGTACTTGGCTCAAAAGGGGTTATCACGGTCTTGGGCTTATGCCTTAATTGTGGTATTCAATTCCTTTCCCCTTATTCAGAAAGAAATCAAGTCCCTCAAGGAAGCGTGCTTATTACGCGGTCAAGAACTACATTTTTGGTCTCCCTTGATTTACAGTAAGGTTTTGATGACGGTCTTTAGATGGCGCCATCTTTACCTGATAGCCCTATCGGCGCATGGATATGACGAACATGCACAGGTGGAGAATCGCTATCGGACTTTTTATATTCCTCAAAGGACAATATTCATCTACCTGCTGTTCTTTTTATTGCTTCAAACCAGTCTATTTTTATAAAGGAGTTATTATGGAATTTACAGATATTGCGATGGAATTATCCAAGGAAGCTTGGCAGACTTCTTTTCATCATCCCTTTATTTTACAATTACAAGAGGGAAATTTAGACCCGTCCATTTTCCGCTATTACCTGATTCAGGATGCTTACTATCTGAAGGCCTTCTCAGAAATCTATCACCTTTTGGCTGATAAGACTTCAAACCAAGAGATGAAAAGACTCTTGAAACAAAATGCTCAGAGTCTAGTGGAGGGTGAGTTATTTATCCGCCAACAATTTTTCAAGGAATTGGAAATCAGCGACCAGGAAATGGAGCAACATCCAATCGCTCCAACCTGCTATCATTATATCTCTCACATTTATCGTCAATTTGAAGAAGCAAATCTAGCCATCGCTTTTGCAAGTTTGCTGCCTTGTCCTTGGTTATACCATGATATAGGTAAATCACTTAATCTTAAACCATCACCAAACCCTCTCTACCAACAATGGATTGAAACTTATATTACGGATGAGTTAGAGCAGCAGATCAGAGAGGAAGAAGCCCTAGTCAATCAACTCTATCGAGAAAGTGACGAGACAGACAAGAAAAAAATGTTAGAAGCCTTCCATATCAGTGTTCATATGGAAGCTAAGTTTTGGGAAATGGCCTACCAACACCAGACATGGAAGAGCGATTTACAGTCTTTAGAGACAGGAGAAGAATAGAAACATGAGAAACCACCAATTACAAGTTCACAAATTAACCATTTTATCCATGATGGTTGCCCTTGATGTAGTCCTTACGCCTATCTTTCGGATTGAGGGAATGGCACCGATGTCTAGTGTAGTCAATATTCTGGCAGGAATCATGATGGGGCCCGTTTATGCATTAGCTATGGCTACAGTCACAGCCTTTATCCGTATGACGACTCAAGGGATTCCGCCTTTAGCTCTCACAGGAGCGACTTTTGGGGCCCTTCTAGCAGGTCTCTTTTATAAGTATGGTCGAAAATTTTACTTTTCTGCCTTGGGAGAAATTGTGGGAACAGGTATTATTGGTTCAATTGTTTCCTATCCTGTTATGGTACTCTTTACAGGATCGGCTGCTAAGCTTAGCTGGTTTATCTACACTCCTCGATTTTTCGGAGCAACCTTGATTGGTACAGCGATTTCCTTTATTGCCTTTCGATTTTTAATCAAGCAGGAATTCTTTAAAAAAGTGCAAGGATATTTCTTTGGCGAAAGGATAGACTGATGCAGGCATTGACAAATCCTTTTCCTCTGGAAACGACTTCCCTCATTCACTGCATTACCAATGAGATTTCTTGTGAGATGCTAGCAAATGGGATTTTGGCTCTGGGATGCAAACCTGTTATGGCAGATGATCCCCGTGAGGTTCTTGATTTTACTAAGCAAAGCCAGGCACTCTTCATCAATTTGGGGCATTTATCATCTGAGAAGGAAAAAGCAATCCGTATGGCAGCTTCTTATGCCACTCAAGTTTCTCTCCCAATGGTAGTAGATGCGGTTGGCGTAACAGCTTCAGTCATTCGTAAGAGCTTAGTCAGAGACCTTTTAGACTATAGCCCTACGATCCTTAAAGGAAACATGTCAGAAATTCGAAGTCTGGTTGGCTTAAAGCACCACGGAGTTGGGGTCGACGCGAGTGCTAAAGACCAAGAAACTGAGGATTTGCTTCAAGTCTTGAAAGACTGGTGTCAGACCTATCCAGGTATGTCATTCTTAGTCACAGGCCCCAAGGACCTCATCGTTTCGAAGAATCAGATCGCTGTACTGGGAAATGGATGTGCAGAATTAGACTGGATAACAGGGACAGGAGATTTGGTTGGAGCCTTGACAGCCGTTTTTCTCAGCCAAGGAAAGACTGGATTTGAAGCTTCCTGCTTAGCGGTCTCTTATCTCAATATCTCTGCTGAGAGAATAGTTGTCCAAGGAATGGGATTGGAAGAATTTCGCTACCACGTACTCAATCAGCTTTCGCTCCTAAAAAGAGATGAAAATTGGCTAGATACCATCAAAGGAGATGTTTATGAATAGAGAGGCGCTTAGACTGTATCTGGTAACCAATCGCTACCAATATTCCGTGGAAAGTTTTCTTGAAAAAGTTGAGACGGCCTGCCGTTCAGGGGTTACCATAGTCCAATTGCGAGAAAAAAATCTCACAACCAATCAATACTATCAACTGGCAAAACAAGTCAAGGAAATAACAGATGCCTACCAGGTACCCTTGATCATCGATGATCGTTTGGATGTCTGTCTTGCAGTTGATGCTGCTGGTCTGCATATCGGAGACGATGAACTACCAGTTTTGGTTGCCCGACAAGTCTTGGGTCCTGAAAAAATCCTCGGTGTCACAGCTAAAACTGTAAAAAGAGCCCTTGAGGCAGAAGAAGGGGGAGCAGATTACTTGGGGACAGGAGCCATTTTCCCAACCACCACCAAGGAAAATGCGCCTATCACCCTGATTTCAACCTTGAAAACAATTTGTCAAAGGGTCGCCATTCCAGTAGTTGCTATCGGAGGCTTGACGTCAGAGAATATTGACCAACTTATTGGCACTGATATTGCTGGAGTAGCTGTAGTACGTGATTTAATGCAAGCAGAAGATATTGAGGCAAAAACGCAAGCCTTTTTGACAAAGTTGGATGATATTATTTTCTAATTAATACTCAATAAAAATCAAAGAGCAAACTAGGAAGCTAGCCGCAGGTTGTTCAAAGCATAGCTTTGAGGTTGCAGATAAAGCTGACCTAGTTTGAAGAGATTTTCGAAAAGTATAAAAACTCTCTAGTTCCCTTAAAGTGGGAACTAGAGAGTTTTTTTAATCTTTAAAGCTTGTATGGTTGACTGGACCAGAACCATGACCGAGTTGAGGGGCATCTTGGATGGCTTTCGTAATAAAGGCCTTGGCTTTATCGACTGCTTGATAAAGGGTTTTACCCTTGGCAAGTTCAGCAGTAATCACTGCAGCAAAGGTACACCCAGTACCATGGGTGTGACAGGTTTGAATTCGTGGACTTTCCCAGACAAATTGGTCATCCTTGGTAAAGAGGAAGTCTTTGGCACCGCCTTCGAGATGACCACCTTTGATGACTACAGACTGAGGACCAAATTCTTTTAAAATCAGGCGACCGGCACGTTGCATGTCTTCTGGATTATGGATTGAAAAACCAACAATTTCTTCTGCCTCAGGAAGATTGGGTGTGATGATGGTAGCAAGTGGAAGTAGATTTGTTTTTAGGTAGCTTCTGGCACTAGTATCAATCAGGGTATCACCGCTTGTTGCGACCATAACAGGGTCAAGGACGTAGGGGCAGTCCAACTTTTTAAGATAGGGCTGGATGATTTCCATAATTTCAGTAGTTGCCAACATCCCAGTTTTTACAGCCTGAGGCTTGATATCCGAAAAGACACTGTCCAATTGGGCTTTCAACATTTGAGGAGAAACGTGCTCGATCAATTGAACGCCTCTGGTATTTTGAGCGACAAGGCTGGTCACAACGGCCATTCCATAGACATCTCTAGCTTGGAATGACTTTAAATCAGCCATAATGCCAGCACCACCGCTAGGGTCAGTCCCTGCAATGGTCAAAGCAACGGGTAAATAAGTCATCTAAAACCTCCCAACCAACTGAAGTTTGTATTCTTAAGAACAAGCTAGTCTGTTTTAGAAAGGCAATAGAAGACTGCTAGTCCCCATTATCATTTCCACTTCCATCAGCTAGCATTACCTAGATTGAGTCAAAGGGTCTAACAGTTGTTAATCTCAGCTTTACGCACCCCTAGTGGTTGTTTTCTTTTTTCTTTAGTATAGCATATTTTTATAGTTTATATAGTAAAAATTGACTGCAAATTGTTTTTCAAATGATTAAAATTCTATTTTCCAAAGAAAAGATTCATTTCATAATTGACAATTGTAGATTTTAGGAGTATACTAAGAAATATAATTGACAAATGTAGATTTTAGGAGGTGTGATTATGCAGATTTCAGATGCAGAATGGCAGGTCATGAAGATTATTTGGATGCAAGGAGAGCAAACCAGTACGGATTTGATCAGGGTTCTGGCGGAGCGGTTCGACTGGTCCAAGTCAACCATTCAAACTCTTTTGGCTCGTTTGGTTGAGAAAGAGTGTTTGACTCGGAAAAAGGAAGGCAAGTTATTTGTCTATTCAGCCCTTTTAACTTTGGATCAAAGTCGGGATTTACTTGTCCAAGATATCAAGGATAAGGTTTGTTCTCGTAGGATTAAGAACTTGTTGGCTGATTTGATTGCTGAATGTGATTTTACTCAGGCTGACTTGGAAGACTTGGAAGCTGTGATTTCTGAGAAGAAATCAAACGCTGTAACAGAAGTAAAATGTAATTGTATGTAAAGGAGACGTCATGTTAAATAGTATTGTAACCATTATTTGTATTGCCCTTATCGCGTTTATCTTGTTTTGGTTTTTCAAAAAGCCTGAAAAATCTGGACAAAAGGCCCAGCAAAAAAAGGGCTACCAAGAGATTCGAGTGGAGGTCATGGGGGGCTATACGCCTGAGTTGATTATCCTCAAGAAATCAGTGCCAGCTCGCATTATCTTTGACCGTAAGGACCCTTCACCCTGTCTGGACCAAATTGTTTTTCCAGACTTTGGTGTACATGCGGACCTGCCAATGGGGGAAGAGTATGTAGTGGAAATCACGCCTGAGCAGGCTGGAGAGTATGGTTTCTCTTGTGGCATGAATATGATGCACGGTAAGATGATTGTAGAGTAGGAGAATGATATGACTGAAATTGTAAAAGCAAGTCTTGAAAATGGTGTTCAAAAAATCCGTATCACGGCAGACAAAGGCTACCATCCAGCCCACATTCAACTGCAAAAAGGGATTCCAGCTGAGATCACCTTTCACCGTGTGATACCTTCAAACTGTTATAAGGAAATTCTTTTTGAAGAAGAAGGCATCTTAGAACCAATTGGCGTAGACGAAGAGAAAACAATTCGTTTTATCCCTCAAGAATTAGGCCAACATGAATTTTCTTGTGGCATGAAGATGCAAAAAGGAAGCTATACAGTCGTTGAGAAGACTCGAAAATCTCTATCACTTTTACAGCGTTTTTGGATTACTAGTATCTTTACTGTGCCTCTTGTGATTCTCATGATTGGGATGTCGACAGGAGGAATTAGTCACCAAGTCATGCGTTGGGGCACCTTTTTAGCCACAACACCGATTATGCTAGTAGCAGGTGGTCCTTATATCCAAAGTGCTTGGGCTAGTTTTAAAAAGCACAATGCCAACATGGATACCTTGGTTGCTCTGGGAACCCTAGTGGCCTATTTCTATAGCTTAGTTGCCCTCTTCGCTGGTCTCCCCGTTTACTTTGAAAGTGCTGCATTTATCTTCTTCTTCGTTCTTATGGGAGCTGTTTTTGAGGAGAAAATGCGGAAAAATACTTCCCAAGCTGTGGAGAAATTGCTGGACTTACAGGCTAAAACAGCAGAAGTCTGGCGTGAGGATCGCTATGTTCAAGTTCCTTTGGAACAAGTCAAGGTAGGTGACCTGATTCGAGTGCGTCCCGGTGAAAAGATTGCTGTTGATGGTGTCGTAGTAGAAGGTATCTCTAGTATTGATGAGTCTATGGTGACAGGTGAGAGTCTGCCTGTGGATAAGACAGTTGGAGATACCGTCATTGGTTCAACCATCAATAATAGTGGAACACTTGTTTTTAGAGCAGAAAAAGTTGGTTCAGAGACTGTTTTGGCTCAGATTGTGGATTTTGTGAAGAAAGCTCAGATAAGTCGTGCACCGATTCAGGACTTGACGGATAAGATTTCAGGCATTTTTGTCCCAGCAGTTGTCATTTTAGGGATTGTGACCTTTTGGGTTTGGTTCGTCTTGCTCAGGGATAGTGTAGTCGTGCTTGGAGCGAGTTTTGTCTCTTCTCTTCTCTACGGAGTGGCTGTTTTGATTATTGCCTGCCCTTGTACCTTGGGACTCGCAACACCGACAGCCCTTATGGTAGGGACAGGACGCAGTGCCAAGATGGGAGTTCTCCTCAAAAATGGAATGGTTCTACAGGAAATCCAGAAAGTCCAAACTCTTGTCTTTGATAAGACTGGAACTTTGACGGAAGGGAAGCCTGTGGTAACAGATATCATCGGCGACGAAGTAGAAGTGCTTGGATTAGCAGCCTCCTTGGAAGAAGCTTCCCAACACCCACTGGCTGAAGCCGTTGTGAAACGAGCAAGTGAAGCTGGACTTGAGTTACAAACTGTTGAAAATTTCCAAGCCTTGCACGGAAAAGGTGTCTCAGGGAAAATCAATGGAAAACAAGTTCTGCTTGGAAATGCTAAAATGCTGGATGGCATGAACATTTCTAGCACTTATCAAGATAAACTAGAAGAACTGGAAAAAGAAGCTAAGACAGTTGTGTTTTTGGCTGTGGACAATGAAATCAAAGGCTTGCTTGCCCTGCAAGATATCCCTAAGGAAAATGCTAAGCTTGCCATCAGTCAGTTGAAAAAACGAGGTCTTAAAACAGTCATGATGACAGGAGACAATGCGGGTGTGGCGCGTGCTATTGCAGATCAGATTGGAATCGAAGAGGTTATTGCAGGTGTCTTACCAGAAGAAAAAGCTCATGAAATCCACAAACTACAAGCGGATGGCAAAGTAGCCTTTGTTGGTGATGGCATCAATGACGCTCCTGCCCTTAGTGTAGCAGATGTGGGGATTGCTATGGGAGCTGGAACAGATATTGCCATCGAGTCAGCAGATTTGGTGTTGACAACCAATAACCTCTTAGGAGTGGTTCGTGCCTTTGACATGAGTAAGAAAACCTTTAATCGAATTCTGCTCAATCTTTTCTGGGCCTTTATCTACAATGTCGTTGGAATTCCGATAGCAGCAGGAGTCTTTTCAGGTGTTGGACTGGCCCTCAACCCAGAACTGGCAGGTTTAGCTATGGCCTTTAGTTCAGTATCTGTTCTGACCAGTTCCCTTCTGCTAAACTTTAGTAAAATAGACTAAAAGCGAGCTTGCTCGCTTTTTATACTCTTCGAAAATTTCTTCAAACCACGTCAATGTCGCCTTGCCGTAGATATATGTAACTGACTTTGTCAGTCTTATCTACAACCTCAAAGCCGTCCTTTGAGTAACCTGCGGCTATTTTCCTAGTTTGCTCTTAAATTTTCATTGAGTATTATAAAACAGAATCTAAAACGTTTTCAAACTGTACTGTAATAGATAATAAGAACTTGTGAGCAGATTCTTAGTAAAGTCGAACTAAATGTGGTAAATTAGTAGAGTAAAAATTTGCTGAAACGTTTTCAAAAAAGTATACGAAACCTTTTTTAGTAGATTTAAAAATATTTGAAGGAGAGTTATCATTATGACTCAAGGGAAAATTACTGCATCTGCAGCAATGCTTAATGTATTGAAAACATGGGGCGTAGACACAATCTACGGTATCCCATCAGGAACACTCAGCTCATTGATGGACGCTTTGGCTGAAGACAAAGATATCCGCTTCTTGCAAGTTCGCCACGAAGAAACAGGTGCTCTTGCAGCGGTTATGCAAGCTAAATTCGGCGGCTCAATCGGGGTTGCAGTTGGTTCAGGTGGTCCAGGTGCGACTCACTTGATTAACGGTGTTTACGATGCAGCTATGGATAACACTCCATTCCTAGCGATCCTTGGATCACGTCCAGTTAACGAATTGAACATGGATGCTTTCCAAGAATTGAACCAAAACCCAATGTACAACGGTATCGCTGTCTACAACAAACGTGTAGCTTACGCTGAGCAATTGCCAAAAGTTATCGACGAAGCTTGCCGTGCTGCAGTTTCTAAAAAAGGTCCAGCTGTTGTTGAAATCCCAGTAAACTTCGGTTTCCAAGAAATCGACGAAAACTCATACTATGGATCAGGTTCATACGAGCGTTCATTCATCGCTCCTGCTTTAAACGAAGTTGAAATCGACAAAGCTGTTGAAATCTTGAACAATGCTGAACGTCCAGTTATTTATGCTGGTTACGGTGGTGTTAAAGCTGGTGAAGTCATCACTGAATTGTCACGTAAAATCAAAGCACCAATCATCACTACTGGTAAAAACTTTGAAGCTTTCGAATGGAACTATGAAGGTTTGACAGGTTCTGCTTACCGTGTTGGTTGGAAACCAGCCAACGAAGTTGTCTTTGAAGCAGACACAGTTCTTTTCCTTGGTTCAAACTTCCCATTTGCTGAAGTTTACGAAGCATTCAAGAACACTGAAAAATTCATCCAAGTGGATATCGACCCTTACAAACTTGGTAAACGTCATGCCCTTGACGCTTCAATCCTTGGTGACGCAGGTCAAGCAGCGAAAGCAATCCTTGACAAAGTAAACCCAGTTGAATCAACTCCATGGTGGCGTGCAAACGTTAAGAACAACCAAAACTGGCGTGATTACATGAACAAACTCGAAGGTAAAACTGAGGGTGAATTGCAATTGTATCAAGTTTACAATGCAATCAACAAACATGCTGATCAAGACGCTATCTACTCAATCGACGTAGGTGACACTACTCAAACATCTACTCGTCACCTTCACATGACACCTAAGAACATGTGGCGTACATCTCCACTCTTTGCGACAATGGGTATTGCTCTTCCTGGTGGTATCGCTGCTAAGAAAGATAATCCAGATCGCCAAGTATGGAACATCATGGGTGACGGTGCATTCAACATGTGTTATCCAGACGTTATCACAAACGTTCAATACGACCTTCCAGTTATCAACGTTGTCTTTTCGAATGGTAAATATGCCTTCATCAAGGACAAATACGAAGACACAAACAAACACTTGTTTGGTTGTGACTTCCCTAATGCTGACTATGCGAAAATCGCTGAAGCGCAAGGTGCTGTAGGGTTCACTGTAAACCGTATCGAAGATATCGATGCAGTTGTTGCAGAAGCTGTTAAATTGAACAAAGAAGGTAAAACTGTTGTTATCGATGCTCACATCACTCCACACCGTCCACTTCCAGTAGAAGTACTTGAATTGGATCCAAAACTTCACTCAGAAGAAGCAATCAAAGCCTTCAAGGAAAAATACGAAGCAGAAGAACTCGTACCATTCCGTCTCTTCTTGGAAGAAGAAGGTTTGCAATCACGCGCAATTAAATAATTTCTCTAAAAAATTAGCTTGAAAATTTCAAGCTAATTTTTTTAATATGTAGATGAGATATTCTC
Organism: Streptococcus mitis; assembly: GCA_032480835.1. Taxonomy (GTDB): domain Bacteria; phylum Bacillota; class Bacilli; order Lactobacillales; family Streptococcaceae; genus Streptococcus; species Streptococcus mitis_DK. The sequence continues at coordinate 28,740 of JAWETZ010000001.1, read as the reverse complement.
ACGTTGCTGGAGTAGTTTATTAATAATTAGGAGTTCGAAATCATATTTATTGAGGTTCCAGTTAAAATATGATGACTTAGTGATATCAAGAAATAGTGGTTCTAGTTTACCAATGTTTTCAATTTCTCTATTTAATTTATCTTTTAATTTAATGTATAGTTTATTATCATTTTTTTCAATAGGTTTATAATGTGAAAAATCATTTAAGAAATAAAAGTAGTTTGCATCAAATAGTGGAGAGTTTCCATTCATAGACTTGGGAGGGTTGGAAATTATACTATCAAGTTTGGAGGAGAGCTTTTTTAGTACAATTTTATATCTAGGATTTAAAAAATTATTTTTTGTCCTTTGGTCTTGAATGTAGTGAGCTATACTACACAAAGTAAAATAGTCTTTATAATGAAGTTCAAGTATTTCACATAAAATTTGAGGAGAAAGTTTCTTATTAAAAGTTTCTAAAAATAATATTAGATCTGTTAAATTATTTGTATTATGCTTGTTTTGTTTCAGAACTCTATAAATATGTTCAAAGATTTTATTCTCAATATTAAGTATTTCCTCTTGATTCATACTTTCATCCTCTTTTAGATCGTGTAGACCATTTTTTAATCTGAGTAATATTCTAATAAATGCATGGGTAGTATCAAAATCAAGATAAGTTGAATACACGGATGTGATAACTTCCAGCGCAGTATACAAATTTTTAATATATGAATAGGGATTTGCTTTTTTAAGAGAATTTGGGTCAATATAAATTTCTATGGTTTTCAGTACATATAATACAATTTTTCTAGTTGCTTGCTTATTTAGTGTTGTTATACGAGAGATATCGTTGTAAAAGTTTAGCCAGTTATGGTGTTTTCCGACAATGTATTTAAATTCCTCCCCTTTTTCAATATCTTTGGTAGAGAAATTTAATTCATTAGCTAAATTCTTTCTGTGTAAGTTTAAAATATCGATACTAATTATAGTATCATTTATTGCAGGGTCTCCAATATAATAAGGAGTTTCGTGTATTTCTGTTTTGGAATCATTTAAAGTGAGGTTATAGTTTTCTAAAGATGTTTTAATAGTTTTTTCTATATTTTCAACTGTTTCTTTTGAGGTTGCAAATATAAAATAATCGTCAACGAATCTGTAGATATCATAATCTGTTTTATGTTTTAAATGCTTTAATTTATTCTGTATGTCGACATCAATAGTTGTTAAAAGTAAATCAGAAATAATCCTATTTAATTCGGGACCTAATAAAATACCATTTGCTTCATTATTATTGCTTTTTTGTAGAAGTTTATCTGTTTTTGAAGCGAAAGTATTAGAGTATATATATCTACTTAAAGTTTTTCCTATATCTTTTCCACCAACGATTGCCCAGACTATTGAATGAGTGTATATACTCTTAAAGAAATTCTGAATATCCAGTTTTAAAAAATATCTATACTTATTTCTAGAACGTATAAAAAGAGGATTTTTTAAAATTTCGATTAGTCTATGGTGTTTAGAATATGCAAAATATTTTGTTATATTTTTGTCAAGTTCTTCGGTTGTAATAGTAGAGTCTGATTTTTTTATGCTATAATCTTGTTCAAGTTTTAACCGCTTTTCATGTATATTTTTTGTTCCATTAAAAGTTAAGTTATTAAATTTTATAGCCTTTCTAATATTAAAATTAGATTTTTTAAGATGATTTAAGATAAGAAATTCATATTTCATAATATAAATCATGGCTTCTATTTGCGATAGTGGATGCAGTAAAGAAAGTGTTCTTGTCGAATTATTATTTTTTGGGATTTTAAAGTTTAAAGGAATTGTATAATTGTCTTGAGAATCAATATTTTCTACACAATGAAAAATTGTATCAATATTTTCAGTAATAGGATTATTTGAAAAAAATAGAGGTATCTCTTGAGGAAGTAATTCCGTTCTCAAAAAACAAGTATGTTTAAAAAAATTATTCATTTAAGGCCCCTTAAAGTATTGATTATTATTTTAATTTATTGTACCATATAATGGGTAGGCATGGAAGAAGGATTAATAATTAATAATTAATAATTAATAATTAATTATATATCTTGGTATAAGTATAGAATCATTTGCTATATTTTGTATCCCAATACACACAAAAGGTCTTAGACATAACCATTTTTGGTTTATTACATGGATAAAGTATGTTCTAGTCATTCGGTTTCATGTGAATATCTATATTAAAATTAGTAAAGCACAGGATAAACCTGTGCTGCCTACTTTTTATGGGGTTAATGTATGAATTTAAAATCGAAACTTTTAAAACACAAAAGTAATAGTAGAATTGTTTATTCGGCAAGGGATGGAGAAATTCATAAGGAATTACAAAAAATCAATAAAGAAATTATTAACAAGTATAGTTTAAAGTTACCCAACAGAAATGCAATAATAAGAACTATTATACAATTTTTATCACAAGGGGAAATCAATTTAAAAAGGAAAGAACTATTATTTACTCCTTTGAATTTTAAGGTAATTAAGATGGATATAAAAAATTTCTTTCCCTCAATTAATAAGCATATCTTATATAAAAAGATAGTTAAATCCTCTATTTTAAATGACTCAAGTATAGAAACAATAAAGTCCTTTATATTTTCAAGTGAATATAAAGGGATCCCTTTGGGGCTTTCTTTTTCCAATTCACTATCGGAGTTATATTTAGAGGACTTTGACTCCATTGTACAGTTACAGTGGAATCCGTTGTTATATGTACGTTATGTTGATGATATACTGATAATTGTTAATGATGCAGTTGATGAAGATGAAGTAAAAAACTTTATTAAAGTACAATTAAAAGAGTATCATTTAGAAGTTAATAATGAGAAAACCATTGTTCGAAAAAGCAATTCTAATAATTTTAAGTTTGACTATTTAGGGTATGAATTCTCTAAATATCAAAAAAAATTCATTAACTCGGAAGGAAAAGAAAAGACAAAAAATAATCTTGTTATAGATATTTCTGAAAAGAAATTTAAAGCTAAACTTTTAAACAAATTAATCCGATATTTTAAACGATTTAAAAATGACTATGGTCAACTAGAATCATTCTGGATTTTATACTACCGATTAAAAAATCTTATACACGGAGTTTCATCTAAGGGAGACAATAATCAAGTGATAAAATTTGGATTAAGTTATTCTTATGGCTTGATTAATTCAGAAGCTAGAATGAGGATGTTTTTAAAAATGTATCATCATTTTATCAGATATTATAAGAAGAATAATTATTTGTCCTCAAGACAAGTATATATATTACTAAATATTGTATCGACGGGTAATAAAGTTGTTACTTCTAATTCCTCTAGAGAGGATATCTTGTCTTTACTTAATAACCGATATCATTATGAAAAGTTGTCAGTGAAGATTTTAGAGCAAATTTGTTCACGTATAGGGGTGTCATTTAGTTCACAACAATATACACATGAATATTTAGAATTCAATAAAATCAATTTACAAAAGAAAATTATGAAAAAGCTAAGTTTACGATTTGGGGATGATTAAAGATCGGAGCAATCCGGTCTTTTTATGGAGGATAGTAAATGAATTTAAATCAATTAGATATTATCGTTTCAGATGTTCCCCAAGTCTGTGCTGACTTGGAGCGTATTTTGGATAAAAAAGCTGATTATGTTGACGATGGTTTTGCTCAGTTCACGATTGGCAGTCACTGTCTCATGTTGTCCCAAAATCATTTGATTCCTTTGGAAGATTTTCAGTCAGGAATCATTCTTCATATCGAGGTTGAGGATGTAGACCAGAACTACCAACGGTTGAAAGAGCTTGGTATCAATGTTTTAAACGGCCCAGCTTTAACCGATTGGGGAACAGAAAGCCTGCTAGTTGAAGGCCCTGCTGGTCTAGTGATTGATTTTTATCGAATGAAGTAGGTAATGCTATTATCAAATTTTTATCTAAAATTTAAACATTCCTGGAGCAGAACTTGAAAAGATCGGAGCAATCCGGTCTTTTTTTATATAAAGAAATTGCACATAAATAATTGACAGCGTTTTCTCAATATCTTATAATAAAAATATAATAGCAGAAATAAAACTAATATGGAAAGGAGAAATATTTTTTAAATAGCTGTAGTAAGTGGATTTTCTTATTTCATTAGGAGGAAAGAGATGCAAAAAAAGGATATTTATCTAATCTGTGTGACCATGATTATCTGTTCAATTATTATAGGTTTGATTGTAGGCAGTTTTATTTTGCATGGTCTTGAAGTTATTGCAGAAATAATTAACCATGGCTTGCTGACAATCAATCAGTCCATCCATTGATTGACAAAGCTATTCATTTTTACATTTTATTGTTCAAATAGATCGGAGCAATCCGGTCTTTTTCTTATCACATGATTTTGATAGTTTATATTTTTATAACAAAATTCTCAAACTCTTGCTTGTTTTTAATCAAACATAAAAGCAAGCTCAGCCCCATCATTACCCAGATAGTTTCAAACTTTTTGTCTCCTTTTTAGTATAATAGAAGAAATAAGTCAAGTGAGGTAAAGTGATGACAGAAAGAGGTCAATTTCCAGAGGGGTTCCTCTGGGGCGGTGCAACGGCAGCTAATCAATGTGAAGGAGCTTATAATCAAGATGGTCGAGGGCTTGCTAACGTCGATGTGGTACCGATTGGACCTGACCGTGAAGCCATAATCACAGGTCAGAAAAAGATGTTTTCGTTTGAGGAGGGCTATTTTTACCCAGCTAAGGAAGCCATTGATATGTACCATGATTACAAGGAAGATATCGCACTTTTTGCAGAAATGGGCTTCAAGACTTATCGACTTTCCATTGCTTGGACTCGGATTTTTCCTAAGGGTGACGAAGCTGAGCCAAATGAAGCTGGTCTAGCCTTTTATGAGGATTTGTTTAAGGAATGCCACAAGTATGGGATTGAGCCTTTGGTGACCATCACGCATTTTGACTGCCCCATGCACCTAATTAGGGAGTATGGTGGTTGGCGCAATCGTCGCATGTTGGACTTCTACGAAAATCTCTGTCGCACCCTCTTTACCCGTTGCAAGGGCTTGGTCAAGTATTGGCTAACATTTAACGAAATCAATATGATTCTGCATGCCCCCTTTTTGGGAGCTGGGATTTGTTTTGAAGAGGGAGAAAATCAGGAACAGGTCAAATACCAAGCGGCTCACCATGAGCTAGTAGCCTCGGCTATGGCGACTAAAATTGCCCACGAAATTGACCCAGAAAACAAGGTGGGATGTATGTTGGCAGCAGGGCAGTACTATCCCAACACTGCCCATCCGATAGACTACTGGGCAGCCATGGAGGAAGACCGCAAGAGTTACTTCTTCATTGATGTCCAAGCGCGTGGGGAATACCCAAATTACGCCAAGAAGCAGTGGGAACGTGAGGGAATTGAGATTGAAATGACGGCAGAGGATTTGGACTTGTTGAAGAATCACACTGTTGACTTTGTTTCCTTCTCTTACTATGCAAGTCGAGTGGCGTCAGGAGATCCAGAAGTGAGGGATCTGACCGCTGGAAATGTCTTTGCCTCTATCAAGAATCCTTATCTTGAATCCTCAGAATGGGGTTGGCAGATTGATCCATTAGGACTTCGTATCACCCTCAATGCCATCTGGGATCGTTACCAAAAACCTATGTTCATCGTAGAAAATGGACTTGGCGCTATGGATACGCCAGATGAAAATTGCTATGTAGCAGATGACTATCGGATTGCTTACTTAGAAGCTCATATCAAGGCTATGCGAGATGCCATTTACCAAGATGGCGTTGACTTGCTTGGTTATACGACTTGGGGATGTATTGATTTGGTTTCAGCTGGAACAGGCGAAATGAACAAGCGCTATGGCTTTATTTATGTGGATCGTGATAATGCTGGTCATGGAAGTCTCAAACGGAGCAAGAAGAAATCCTTCTACTGGTACAAGGATGTCATTGCCAGCAATGGTGCAAGCATTAAGTAGTGCACATTTGTTCACTATTTTTATAAAATCTTCTCTCTACTTTATATAATAGAAAAAAGAGTTCAATAAGACCTAGCTTTTTGCTATAATGAAGGGAGAAAAATCAGACAGGAGATCGACATGTCAGAACCATTATTTTTAAATTCCGTTATGCAAGAAAAAATCTGGGGTGGAACCAAGCTACGCGATGAGTTTGGATACGACATCCCAAGTGAAAAAATCGGAGAATACTGGGCTATCTCAGCTCATCCAAATGGTATCTCTAAAGTTGCCAATGGTCGTTTTGAAGGAACAGATCTAGCTACTTTATATGCAGAGCACCGTGAATTGTTTGGCAATCGTCCAGAACCTGTATTTCCGCTATTGACAAAAATCCTCGATGCCAATGACTGGCTCAGCGTCCAAGTTCACCCAGACGATACTTATGGACTAGAGCATGAGGGCGAACTTGGAAAAACAGAATGCTGGTATATCATTGCTGCGGATGAAGGATCAGAGATTATCTATGGTCACAATGCAAAGTCAAAAGAAGAACTCCGCCAGCAAATCGAGGACAAGAACTGGGATAGTTTATTGACAAAAGTACCAGTTAAGGCTGGGGATTTCTTCTATGTACCAAGTGGCACCATGCATGCTATCGGGGCAGGTATCTTGATTCTTGAAACCCAACAATCTAGTGACACCACCTATCGCGTCTATGACTTTGACCGTAAGGATGACAAGGGAAATTTGCGCGAACTTCACCTTGAAAAATCTATCGATGTTTTGAACATTGGAGAGCCTGCAAATAGCCGTCCAGTAACTATCAAAGCCGACGATTTACGCTCAACTCTCCTTGTATCCAATGACTTCTTCGCAGTCTACAAGTGGGAAATTACTGGGAAAGTTGAATTCGAAAAGACAGCTGATTACAGCTTATTGAGTGTCTTAGCTGGTCAAGGTCAGCTTACTGTAGATGGGAAAAACTATCCGATTCAAAAAGGTAGCCACTTTATCCTACCAAGTGATGTTGAATCTTGGACTCTGGAAGGACAAGAATTAGAATTGATTGTTAGCCATCCATAACAAAGAAAGGGCCTGAGTTCACTACTCAAGTCCTTTTTGATTACATAAATTGGGCGATAAAGACCACAATGATAATGATTGGAATGACGAAACGAAGAAGGAAGAGCCAGACTTGGAAAAGTCCCTGTTTCCATGTTGTTTCATCAAGGTGTAGTTCTTCCATGGCAAGAACCTTTTTGAAGATGTAGCCTGTAAAGAGTGAAAGGCAGAGAGCTCCAAATGGCATGAGGAGATTGGAAACCAAGAAATCCATAGCGTCAAAGAAGGTCTTCCCAAAAATGTGAACATCTGCCATAACACCGTAAGAAAGGGCTGAAGGAATTCCAAAGACAAAGGTCAAGATTCCTAAAATCGCACTCCATTTGGCACGCTTACTGTTGTCCTGATCGGTGATATTGCCCACATTGATTTCTAGCATAACGACAGAAGAAGTGACCGTCGCAAAGAGGAAGAGCAAGAGGAAGAGGATGTAGAAAATAGTTCCAAAAGGCATCTTGTCAAAGAGCTGAGGCAAGACGATAAAGAGTAAGCTCGGTCCCCCTTCAGACTGGATATTGAAGGCTGACATGGCTGGGAAAATGGCAAGACCTGCCATGATAGATACCGAGATATTCATGGCTACAATGGAAATTCCTGATTGGACCAGATTGGTTTTCTTGTCCAAGTAGGAAGCATAGGTCAGCATGGCTGTAACCCCTAGTGAGAGGGCAAAGAAAGATTGTCCCAGAGCATAGAGGAGACCGGCGCTCGTCAGTTTTGAAAAGTCTGGTTTGAGGAAGTAAAGAATCCCTTCCATGGCATTTGGCAAACTGAGAGAACGACCGATGATGACGACAAAGATGATAAAGAGCAGGGGCATCATAACCTTAGATGCTCTTTCAATCCCTTTTTGAACACCACGTGATACAATAAAGATGTTCAATAATATAAAGGCAGCTTGTGCGCCTAGGGCAATGGCTGGATTTGAAATGATTGAAGTAAATAACTGAGCGTAATCACCTGTTCCACTAAGTTGGAACAATTTTCCAAACTCAATGCCTAGATAGACTAAAATCCATCCTCCAATAACACTGTAGAAAGATAAGAGGATAAAGAGGGCAAAGGCACCAATCCAACCGATGAAGTTGTACTTGCCATTCTTGCCCAGTTTTCCAAAGGTTTTAATCCCAGAGACACCAGCACTTCGACCGAGGGCAAATTCAGCTAGTAAAAGGGGAAAACCGATTAAAATAGTGGAGATAAGAAAGACCAGTAAAAAGCCTCCACCGCCATTAGCAGCAGTCATGTAGGGGAATTTCCAAACGGCACCAAGTCCGATGGCTGAACCAGCAGATGCTAGGATAAAGCCCAGTTTAGAACCCCATTGCGATTTTTCAGACATAGTTAAACTCCTAAAATTAGTGTTACAAAAGAAAAAGCTACTGCCCTTGGCAAATAGCCTCATCAGTACTCAAGATGAGCGTTTCTTTTGATTGATAGACTTGACTATCCTATCATGTTTTCTAAGGTCTGTCAAGAAAACCATTTTCAAGTTTTCACAGCTTTCTCAAAAATTTTTAAAAATTTCGCAAAAACGCTTGACTCTGACCTAAGGGGAGGGGTTATACTATCAATGTAAGGAGAAAATCATGTACCATATAAAAGAAGCTGCGCAGCTTTCGGGCGTATCTGTCAAAACCCTACACCACTATGACAAGATAGGACTCTTGGTTCCTTTAAAGTCAGAAAACGGCTATCGAACATACAGTCAAGAGGATTTGGAACGCCTTCAGGTCATTCTATATTACAAATATCTAGGCTTTTCTTTAGAAAAAATAGCAGAGCTGTTAAAGGAAGAGAGATCAGATTTATTGCCTCATTTGACTAGACAGTTGGACTATTTGACTCGTGAAAGGCAACATCTGGATACCTTGATTTCCACCTTGCAAAAAACCATTCAAGAACATAAAGGAGAAAGAGAAATGAGCATTCAAGAGAAATTTGCTGGGTTTAACTACCAAGACCATCAAAAATACCACCAAGAGGCGGTAGAGAAATATGGACAAGAAGTCATGGACCAAGCGCTCGAACGTCAAAAAGGTCACGAAGATGAGGCTACGATTGCCTTCAACCAAGTTTTTCAAGCTTTGTCACAAAATCTTCAAGCTGGTTTACCTGCAACAGCAACTGAAAACCAAGAGCAAGCAGCCAAGCTCTTGCAAGCCATCCGTACTTATGGATTTGACTGCTCTATTGAAGTCTTCGGTCATATTGGTAAAGGCTACGTCTATAACCCAGAGTTTAAGGAAAACATTGACAAATTTGGAACTGGCACTGCCCAATACACATCAGATGTGATTGCTCATTATGTCCAAACTCAGACAAAATAAAATCGGAGGAGTATTCTTCCGATTTTTTCTAAATTCAAGTATTACTTGCTTAATAATTTTTCTACCACATTTAGTTTTCGCATGGTCAAATCTACATTAAAAAGCTTTTCAAGATAGTTGGTATGGAGTTTCTTTTGTTTTGCAGTTCTAGGGAGATAGAGGTAGAGACAGTGGTTACCGATACAAATTTCTTCTTCACCGTAATCAATTTTCAATTTTTCTAAAGGTAGACTTTGAATAGATTCTTGATAAAAAATCACGTGTATACGGTCATAAAGATAGTGTTCTCCAAAAGGGTTTTCTTGGACAATTTTTGTAAAATCACTTTTGTTCTTGATAACCATTTTTAAGTCGGCCCCAATTTTTTCCTTTATCAGAGTATGAACACGTTCTCGTATTGTTTCTAAATCTAAGTCACTTTCAAGAATGATATTCCCACTTTGAATATAGGTTCGAACTTGTTGAAAACCAGCTTCTGTTAAGATATCTACTAGATAAGACATTTTAGGGATAGCATTTTTTCCATTAGGAGTAACACTTCTTAGTAAAATAATATGTTCCAAAGGACTTCCTTTCTTATTTGGTATTTTAGTCATTCAATTATTTATATATTTGATTTGAGCCTGCCACCCAACCAGTACAGAGGGCTGAAGTGATGTTAAAGCCACCCGTGTGGGCGTTAATATCCATGACCTCGCCTGCAAAGTGGAGTCCAGGGACTAGCTTACTTTCCAGAGTTTTAGGATTAATTTCCTTAAGACTGACACCACCCTTGGTAACAAAGGATTTAGCTAAGGACATTTTACCAGTAACAGGAATTTTAAGTCCTTTGATGGACTGGAGAAGTTGTTCTTGTTCCTTTTCAGTCAACTGTTTGACTTTGTCAGGATAGCATTGCACAAAAAAATCTGCCAAGCGTTCTGGAAGCAAAGTTTTTAAGGCATTTTTCAAGGATTTTTCCCGATTTTCTTCTAGAAATGCAGCCAAATCCTTCTCGGAAAGTTGAGGCAAAACATCCAGTGAGAGAATCTCCCCACCCTTTACAAAGCTAGACATACGTAGGGCAGCAGGGCCAGACAAACCAAAGTGGGTAAAGAGCAAATCGTGAGTGATGACATGCTTACCATAACTTAAGATCACATCATCTAGGGAAATTCCCTGTAAGGCCTTATGTGGAAAATCTGTCAACAAAGGACTTTCAGCAGCCTCAAGCTCGGTAATGGTGTGCTTGAAATGACGAGCAATCTCGTGACCAAAACCAGTCGAACCAGTTGAAGGATAGGATTTTCCACCAGTTGTGACAATGAGTTTATCACAAGTGAAGGTTTGGTCAGCTGACTTAAGGACAAACTTGTCATCTACCTTTTTTACTGAAACAATCTCTGTTTGAGTAGCAACTTGGCCACCTAATTCAGTGATTTTCTTTTCCAAGGCCTCGATAATAGTCCGAGATTTGTCGCTAGCAGGAAAGACGCGGCCGTGGTCTTCGACCTTAAGTTTAACACCATTTTCTGTAAAAAAGTTAATGATATCATGGTTATCAAACTGAGAGAAGACACTGTAAAGAAAGCGTCCGTTCCCAGGGATTCCAGCTAGTAGGTCGTCTAGAGTTCCGTTGTTAGTTACATTGCAACGTCCCCCACCAGTTCCAGCTAATTTCTTTCCAAGTTTCCGATTTTTTTCGATGAGGAAGGTTTTCTGTCCATAAAAGCTACTGGAAATCGTAGCCATCATGCCAGCAGGACCTCCACCGATGACAATAGTATCAAAATGTTTCATAGCTCTATTGTACCACAAAAAAACAAGAGATGAAGTCACCTCTTGTCAAGAATGTAATTAATCAATTTCATATCCCATCAGCAAACCACCATCTTCTGCATAGAAACTGCAGAGGCCAGAGGTTGGGAGAATCTTAATATCCGCATATGGGAAGGTTTCACGGATTCGGTCTGAAAGCTGTTGGCAACATTTCTCGTTATTGCGTTGGGCCATGACAATACGGCCACCAGCATATCCAGCTTTAATGATTTCATCATAGGCAGCTTGAACTGATTTCTTTGGACCTCGTGCTTTTTGTAGTAATTCGAGGGTTCCAGTTTCACTAGCTTCTCCGACCATGCGGATATTGAGAAGGCCAACGACTGTACCGATAAGCTTGCTCAAACGGCCGTTTTTCACCAGGTTATCAACTCTGGATAGGACAAAGAGCAGCTTGGTTTTTTCTTGATAGGCAGTGATAGCTTCAACTACTTCTTCAAAAGATAGGCCCTGGTCAATCAGGTTATTTAATTTTTCTACGAGTAGGTCAACCTCACCACCAGCAGACAAACTATCAATCACATGAATCTTAGTATCAGGATGGTCTTCCAGATAAATATTCTTGGCCAGTTGAGCACTATTGTGACTACCAGAAAGAGTACCAGTTATGGTTACGAGGAAAATGTTTTTTGCTCCTTCAAATGCTCGTAAATAATCATCTGGGCTTGGACAAGCTGATTTTGAAGCTTCTGCAGTTGCATACATAGTTTCCATCATTTGGTCAATATCAAGACTGGCATCATCAACAAAGACCTGATCAGCTACTTGAATGGTTAAGGGAACACTTACAAAGGTCGTGTCAATAGCTGGTGTTTCTAGCTGACGATAATCACAACCAGAGTCAGCAATAATCTTCCAAGTCATAGAAATTCTCCATCTTTGCCAGTTATACATTGACAAAGGTTCTGTCTTTTTTTACAATTATATCATGAAAACCCTTGAAACAAAAGTCTCATCCGTCTGTTGTGACAAGTAGAAAGAAAATGTTATGTCTGAACGTAGAATCTCTGAAAAATCTCTTGAAAATCTCAGAAAATCAAATCAAGAATCCAACTTATTAACTAGAGAAGCGATTGAAACAGCCCTCTTGCAACTCTTGGAAAAAAAGGACTTGACCAAGATTAGTATTTCTGAATTGGTTAAACGTGCAGGCGTTTCGCGTGCGGCCTTTTATCGCAATTATGATTCCAAAGAGGAAATTTTAGAGAGCGTCTTTAAACGGAGTGTCTACAATATCATGGAACAGCTGCATCATTACGATTTAAAGACAGACCTTTATCTAGTCTGGGTTCACCTTTTCCGAGAGGTCAGAAAAGAAGCCAGAGTGATTCAATTGGCCTTGGATTACCATTTGGAAAAAATCTTTGTCCAAGCCATGCAGGAATTTCTAGAAAAATACCATGGAAAATCAAAAGGTGTCAGCTCTTATCTTCATTCCTTCTGGAGCTCGGCCATCGTCTCTGTCCTCTTAAAATGGATCAAGGATGGTATGAAGGTACCAGCTGAAAAGATTGCAGACTTACGGTTACCATTTTTAAAAAAATAGAGAAAAAGGAGAAGAGATATGACTGAAAAAAGACTAGCCTGGGATGAGTATTTTGCAGCTCAAGCTCTACTGATTGCCAATCGTTCCACTTGTAAACGCGCTAAAGTGGGCGCGATTCTGGTTAAGGATAATAAGGTGATTTCCACTGGTTACAATGGTTCAGTTTCAGGTACCGAGCATTGTATTGACCACGAATGTTTGGTTATTGAAGGCCACTGTGTTCGCACCCTTCACGCTGAGGTCAATGCCATTCTTCAAGGTGCAGAACGTGGTGTTTCTAAAGGCTTTACAGCCTATGTAACTCATTTTCCTTGTCTCAATTGTACCAAACAATTATTGCAGGTCGGTTGCAAGCGCGTGGTTTATATTAACCAGTACCGAATGGACGACTATGCCCAATACCTTTATCAAGAAAAAGGGACAGAATTGACTCATTTACCACTTGAGACAGTACAGGCCGCTCTTAAAGAGGCAGATTTAATGTAAAAATTATCAAAAATAAATGGTTTAGAAAGATTTTTAAACCGTTTTTTGGTATAATAAGAAGAATAAATTGAAAGAAGGAATTCCAAAAATGGGAAAAATTGAAGTTATTAATCATCCACTGATTCAACACAAATTGTCAATCTTGCGTCGTACAGATACTTCTACAAAAGCTTTCCGTGAGCTAGTAGATGAGATTGCAATGTTGATGGGGTATGAAGTACTTCGTGATCTTCCACTAGAAGATGTGGAAATCGAAACACCAATCACAAAAACAGTTCAAAAACAATTGGCTGGTAAGAAATTGGCCATCGTTCCAATCTTGCGTGCAGGTATCGGGATGGTTGATGGGCTCTTGAGCTTGGTTCCAGCTGCTAAAGTTGGTCACATCGGTATGTACCGTGATGAAGAAACGCTTCAACCAGTTGAGTACTTAGTGAAATTGCCTGAAGATATTGACCAACGTCAAATTTTTGTTGTAGACCCAATGTTGGCAACAGGTGGCTCAGCAATTTTAGCTGTTGACTCGCTTAAAAAACGTGGTGCATCAAATATCAAATTTGTCTGCCTTGTATCTGCTCCAGAAGGTGTAAAAGCTCTTCAAGAAGCTCATCCAGATGTAGAAATCTTTACAGCAGCTTTGGATGAACGCTTGAACGAACACGGTTATATCGTTCCAGGTCTTGGAGATGCTGGAGACCGCTTGTTCGGTACGAAATAACATCGAAAAGAAGAAGATTGACTTGGAAAAGAATTCCAGTCACGAAAGGAGGTTGAATTTTTGTTTCTGTCTAATGAAAACAGAGCAAAAATTTGACCTTTTTTGACCAAGATATTATAATAGTCTTATCTTCAGTCATCTGACAAACAAAAATAAAACTCAAAAGGAGAAATGAATGATTCCTGTAGTTATTGAACAAACAAGCCGTGGAGAACGCTCATACGATATTTACTCACGTCTTCTCAAAGACCGCATCATTATGCTGACTGGTCCAGTTGAAGACAACATGGCCAACTCAGTTATTGCTCAGTTACTTTTCTTGGATGCCCAAGATAGTACAAAAGATATTTATCTTTATGTCAATACACCTGGTGGTTCTGTTTCAGCTGGTTTGGCAATCGTTGATACTATGAACTTTATCAAGGCAGATGTCCAAACTATCGTGATGGGGATGGCAGCATCTATGGGTACTGTCATCGCATCAAGTGGAGCAAAAGGCAAACGTTTCATGCTTCCAAATGCTGAATACATGATTCACCAACCAATGGGTGGTACAGGTGGTGGTACCCAACAAACTGATATGGCTATCGCTGCAGAACACTTGCTTAAAACTCGTAACACCTTGGAAAAAATCTTGGCTGAAAATTCAGGTCAGTCAATCGAAAAAGTCCATGCAGATGCAGAACGTGATAACTGGATGAGTGCTCAAGAAACACTTGAATATGGCTTTATTGATGAAATCATGTCCAACAATTCATTGAATTAATGATGAAAGAAGGCAAACTCGACTGGGTTTGCTTTTTTTGGTATAATAGGGAGAGATTTCTTAGAAAGAGGATTTATCATGTTTGAAAAAGTTAATCGATCTGGCTTGATTATCTATCTTTACTATAATCGTGATGCAAAAAAACTGCAGGATTATGGAGATATTACCTATCATTCCAAGAAACATCGTTACTTACAACTCTATGTTCCAACAGAGAATCTAGAGGGTGTAGTTGAGAGATTAGGTAAGGAAAGATTTATCAAAAAAGTTAGAGCTTGTCATATTCAAGAGCTGGAAACACCCTTTGTTGGCAATCTTTATCGAGAGGAAAACGTTATCATCGAAAAAGTTCAAGAAGAGTGTTGACAATTTTCTGATAATTCGGTATATTCTTAACATGCTATTTATTTAAGAAATAAGGAGACAAAAAAGATGAAGAAAAAATTTGCCCTATCGTTTGTGGCTCTTGCAAGTGTAGCACTTCTTGCAGCCTGTGGAGAAGTGAAGTCTGGAGCGTCAAACGCTGCTGGTAACTCAGTAGATGAAAAGACAATCAAAATCGGATTTAACTTTGAAGAAACTGGTGCCGTAGCAGCCTACGGAACATCTGAACAAAAAGGTGCCCAACTTGCTGTTGATGAAATCAATGCAGCAGGTGGTATCGATGGAAAACAAATCGAAGTAGTCGATAAAGATAACAAGTCTGAAACAGCTGAGGCGGCTTCAGTAACAACTAACCTTGTAACCCAATCTAAAGTATCAGCAATCGTAGGACCTGCGACATCTGGTGCAACTGCAGCTGCGGTAGCGAACGCTACAAAAGCAGGTGTTCCATTGATTTCGCCAAGTGCGACTCAAGATGGATTGACTAAAGGTCAAGATTACCTCTTTATCGGAACTTTCCAAGATAGCTTCCAAGGAAAAATTATCTCAAACTATGTTTCTGATAAATTGCAAGCTAAGAAAGTTGTTCTTTACACTGACAATGCTAGTGACTATGCTAAAGGTATTGCCAAAGCCTTCCGTGAAGCTTATAAGGGTGAAATCGTTGCAGATGAGACTTTCGTAGCAGGTGACACAGACTTCCAAGCAGCCCTTACAAAAATGAAAGGGAAAGACTTTGATGCTATCGTTGTTCCTGGTTATTACACTGAAGCTGGTAAAATTGTAAACCAAGCGCGTGGTATGGGAATTGACAAACCAATCGTTGGTGGTGATGGATTCAACGGTGAAGAGTTTGTACAACAAGCAACTGCTGAAAAAGCATCAAACATCTACTTTATCTCAGGCTTCTCTACTACTGTAGAAGTTTCAGCTAAAGCAAAAGCTTTCCTTGAGGCTTACCGCGCTAAGTACAATGAAGAGCCTTCAACGTTTGCAGCCTTGGCTTATGACTCAGTTCACCTTGTAGCAAACGCAGCAAAAGGTGCTAAAAACTCTGGTGAAATCAAGGATAACCTTGCTAAAACAAAAGACTTTGAAGGTGTAACTGGTCAAACAAGCTTCGATGCAGACCACAACACAGTCAAAACTGCTTACATGATGACCATGAACAATGGTAAGGTTGAAGCAGCAGAAGTTGTAAAACCATAATAGAAAAATGTTGAAATAGGGAATGAGCCTCGGACTCACTCCCTGTTTCGATGTTTAACACTCTTTGAAAATCAAATTCAAACTGCGTCAACGTCGCCTTGTCGTACTCAAGTACAGCCTGCGGCTAGTTTCCTAGTTTGCTCTTTGATTTTCATTGAGTAAAAGAACCTATCAAAAGTGAGGGGGAACCCTCGAAATTAAAAATAGAAAGAGTGAATCTTATGCTCCAACAACTAGTAAATGGTTTGATTCTAGGTAGTGTTTATGCGCTGTTAGCTCTAGGATATACCATGGTTTACGGAATTATCAAGCTCATCAACTTCGCCCACGGTGATATTTATATGATGGGAGCCTTTATCGGTTATTTCTTGATTAATTCTTTCCAAATGAATTTCTTTGTAGCGCTTATTGTAGCGATGCTAGCGACAGCCATTCTTGGTGTCGTGATTGAGTTCCTTGCTTACCGACCTTTGCGCCACTCTACTCGTATTGCTGTTTTGATTACAGCTATTGGGGTTTCTTTCCTATTGGAATATGGGATGGTCTATCTGGTTGGTGCCAATACTCGTGCCTTCCCTCAAGCGATTCAAACAGTTCGCTATGATTTGGGGCCAATTAGCTTAACGAATGTACAGTTAATGATTTTGGCGATTTCCTTGATCTTGATGATTTTGTTACAAGTTATTGTTCAAAAGACTAAGATGGGGAAAGCCATGCGTGCAGTATCCGTAGATAGCGATGCAGCGCAATTGATGGGGATTAATGTGAACCGTACTATCAGCTTTACCTTCGCTTTGGGTTCAGCTCTTGCGGGTGCTGCTGGTGTTCTGATTGCCCTTTATTATAACTCTCTTGAGCCTTTGATGGGGGTTACTCCAGGTCTTAAATCTTTCGTTGCCGCAGTACTTGGCGGTATCGGAATCATTCCTGGTGCGGCTCTCGGTGGCTTTGTCATTGGTCTATTGGAAACCTTTGCGACAGCCTTTGGGATGTCAGACTTCCGTGATGCCATTGTTTATGGAATTTTGTTGTTGATCTTGATTGTCCGCCCAGCTGGTATCCTTGGTAAAAATGTGAAAGAGAAGGTGTAAACGATGAAGGAAAATTTAAAAGTTAATATTCTATGGTTACTCCTTTTATTAGCTGGCTATGGCTTGATTAGTGTACTGGTTTCAGTCGGAGTACTCAACCTATTCTATGTACAGATTTTACAACAAATTGGAATTAATATTATTCTGGCTGTTGGTCTTAACTTAATCGTTGGTTTTTCTGGACAATTTTCACTTGGGCATGCTGGTTTCATGGCGATTGGTGCCTATGCAGCAGCTATTATTGGTTCTAAATCACCAACCTACGGTGCCTTCTTTGGAGCTATGCTTGTAGGGGCTTTGATTTCAGGAGCAGTTGCCTTGCTTGTCGGAATTCCAACCTTGCGTTTGAAGGGTGACTATCTTGCGGTAGCGACTCTAGGTGTTTCTGAAATTATTCGTATCTTTATCATCAATGGCGGAAGCCTTACAAATGGTGCGGCAGGTATCTTGGGAATTCCTAACTTTACAACTTGGCAAATGGTATACTTCTTTGTTGTGATTACAACCATTGCAACATTGAACTTCTTGCGTAGCCCGATTGGTCGATCAACCCTATCCGTTCGTGAGGATGAAATCGCTGCTGAGTCAGTTGGGGTTAATACGACTAAAATTAAAATTATTGCTTTTGTCTTTGGTGCTATTACTGCAAGTATTGCAGGGTCACTTCAGGCAGGATTTATCGGCTCTGTTGTACCGAAAGATTACACCTTCATCAACTCGATCAACGTTTTGATTATTGTTGTATTTGGTGGACTTGGTTCCATTACGGGTGCGATCGTTTCAGCTATTGTCCTTGGAATTTTGAATATGCTTCTCCAAGATGTTGCTAGCGTACGTATGATTATCTACGCTTTGGCCTTGGTATTGGTCATGATTTTCAGACCAGGTGGACTCCTTGGAACATGGGAATTGAGCCTATCACGTTTCTTTAAAAAATCTAAGAAGGAGGAACAAAACTAATGGCATTACTTGAAGTAAAACAGTTAACCAAACATTTTGGCGGTCTAACAGCTGTTGGAGATGTGACTCTTGAATTGAACGAAGGGGAATTGGTTGGACTAATCGGTCCAAACGGAGCTGGGAAAACCACTCTTTTCAACCTCTTGACGGGTGTTTATGAACCGAGTGAGGGAACTGTTACCCTTGATGGTCACCTTTTAAATGGGAAGTCACCTTATAAGATTGCTTCTTTGGGACTTGGACGTACTTTCCAAAATATCCGTCTCTTTAAAGATTTAACCGTTTTGGACAATGTTTTGATTGCCTTTGGAAACCATCATAAACAACATGTTTTTGCTAGTTTCTTACGCCTACCAGCTTTTTACAAGAGTGAAAAAGAATTAAAGGCTAAAGCTTTAGAATTGCTGAAAATCTTTGATTTAGATGGAGATGCAGAAACTCTTGCTAAAAACCTTGCCTACGGACAACAACGTCGTTTGGAAATTGTTCGTGCCCTCGCTACGGAACCTAAAATTCTCTTTTTGGATGAACCAGCCGCAGGTATGAACCCACAGGAAACAGCTGAATTGACTGAGTTAATTCGTCGCATCAAAGATGAATTTAAAATTACGATTATGTTGATTGAACATGATATGAATCTGGTCATGGAAGTAACAGAACGTATCTACGTACTTGAATACGGTCGCTTGATTGCTCAGGGAACTCCGGACGAAATTAAGACCAATAAACGCGTTATCGAAGCTTATCTAGGAGGTGAAGCCTAATGTCTATGTTAAAAGTTGATAATCTTTCTGTGCATTACGGCATGATCCAAGCAGTCCGTGATGTAAGCTTTGAAGTTAATGAAGGAGAAGTTGTTTCCCTTATCGGTGCCAATGGTGCAGGTAAGACAACCATTCTCCGTACCTTGTCAGGTCTGGTTCGACCAAGCTCAGGAAAGATTGAATTTTTAGGTCAAGAAATCCAAAAAATGCCAGCTCAGAAAATCGTGGCAGGTGGACTCTCACAAGTACCAGAAGGACGCCACGTCTTCCCTGGATTGACAGTTATGGAAAATCTAGAAATGGGAGCTTTCTTAAAGAAAAATCGTGAAGAAAATCAAGCTAACTTGAAGAAGGTCTTTTCACGCTTCCCACGTCTTGAAGAACGGAAGAACCAAGATGCGGCCACTCTTTCAGGAGGGGAACAACAAATGCTTGCCATGGGACGCGCTCTTATGTCAACACCAAAACTTCTTCTCTTAGATGAACCATCAATGGGACTTGCCCCAATCTTTATCCAAGAGATTTTTGATATCATTCAAGATATCCAGAAGCAAGGAACAACTGTCCTCTTGATTGAGCAAAATGCCAATAAGGCACTCGCAATCTCTGACCGAGGTTATGTACTGGAAACAGGGAAAATCGTTCTATCAGGAACAGGAAAAGAACTTGCCTCATCAGAAGAAGTCAGAAAAGCATATCTAGGTGGCTAAAACAATCCAGTGGATTGTTTTAGCCGGCAGATGAAGATTACGAAGTAATCATCATTAATAGTCCGGTGGACCTTTTTAGTCGGCAGATAGAGATTGCGAAGCAATTCTCATTTTCACTGGAAGGTTAGCTTCTAATCATTGAAACAAAACAGAATGAAGCTGTCTATCCTTCATTCACGGAGCTCGATTTTAGAGCTCTTTTTGCTAACTTATTCATACTTTTCTGAATTTTGAAAAAGAAATGTAAGCGTTTGATAGATTTACAAAAAGATTGTATAATAGGGATAAGAATAGAAAAGGAGAAGTCTCATGGCAGTTAAAGATTTTATGACCCGCAAGGTAGTTTATATTAGTCCAGATACAACAGTATCTCATGCAGCAGATTTGATGAGAGAGCAAGGATTACACCGCTTGCCTGTTATCGAAAATGATCAATTGGTTGGTTTGGTGACAGAGGGAACAATTGCCCAAGCAAGTCCATCAAAAGCAACAAGTCTTTCTATCTATGAGATGAACTATCTTCTAAATAAGACAAAAGTAAAAGATGTTATGATTCGCGATGTTGTCACTGTTTCAGGCTATGCGAGTCTAGAGGATGCAACTTATTTGATGTTGAAAAATAAGATTGGTATTCTTCCTGTCGTAGATAACCATCAAGTATACGGAGTTATTACTGACCGTGACGTTTTCCAAGCCTTTCTTGAAATTGCTGGTTATGGTGAAGAAGGAATTCGTGCGCGCTTTGTTACAGAAGATGAAGTTGGTGTACTCGGAAAGATTGTTTCTTTGATTGTAGAAGAAAATTTGAATATCTCACATACAGTAAATATTCCGCGTAAGGATGGTAAGGTGATTATCGAAGTTCAAATTGATGGCTCAATTGATTTACCAGCATTGAAAGAAAAATTTGAAGCCAAGAATATTCAAGTAGAAGAGATTAGTCGTACTTCTGCTAAAATCCTGTAAGTATGGAAGCCGAAAGGCTTCTTTTTTACATGTAATGGGGGAGAGCAAAAGATGGAAAGAAATGAGAGAATATGGTATAATAAAACGATATAAAAAAGGAGTATTTATGGACATTTCAGAAATTCGTCAAAAAATTGACGCAAATCGTGAAAAATTAGCTTCTTTCAGGGGGTCTCTTTGACCTCGAAGGTTTAGAGGAAGAGATTGCCATCTTGGAAAACAAGATGACAGAACCTGATTTTTGGAACGATAATATCGCGGCCCAAAAAACGTCGCAAGAATTAAATGAATTAAAAAATACCTACAATACCTTCCATAAAATGGAAGAGTTGCAGGATGAAGTCGAAATTTTATTGGACTTTTTAGCAGAAGACGAGTCAGTTCATGAGGAACTGGTCGAACAGTTGTCAGAACTTGACAAGATGATGACCAGCTACGAGATGACCCTTCTCTTATCAGAACCTTATGACCATAATAATGCGATCTTGGAAATCCATCCAGGTTCTGGTGGAACTGAGGCTCAGGACTGGGGTGATATGTTGCTTCGTATGTACACTCGTTATGGTAATGCTAAAGGCTTTAAAGTAGAAGTCTTGGATTATCAAGCAGGTGATGAGGCTGGTATCAAGTCAGTAACCTTATCGTTTGAAGGACCTAATGCCTATGGCCTTCTCAAGTCAGAAATGGGAGTTCACCGTTTGGTGCGAATTTCGCCGTTCGACTCTGCCAAACGTCGCCATACATCTTTTACATCTGTAGAAGTGATGCCGGAGTTGGATGATACCATTGAAGTGGAAATCCGTGAAGATGATATCAAGATGGATACCTTCCGTTCAGGTGGTGCCGGTGGACAAAACGTCAATAAGGTTTCAACGGGTGTGCGTTTGACACACATTCCAACTGGAATTGTTGTCCAATCAACGGTCGATCGCACCCAGTATGGAAATAGAGATCGAGCTATGAAGATGTTACAGGCTAAGCTCTATCAAATGGAACAAGAAAAGAAAGCTGCGGAAGTTGATTCCCTCAAGGGTGAGAAAAAAGAAATCACATGGGGAAGCCAAATCCGTTCTTATGTCTTCACACCTTATACTATGGTAAAAGATCACAGAACTAGCTTTGAGGTTGCTCAGGTAGATAAGGTTATGGATGGGGACCTAGATGGTTTTATCGATGCCTATCTCAAGTGGAGAATTAGCTAAGATAGAAAGGAACTCACATGTCAATTATTGAAATGAGAGATGTCGTCAAAAAATACGACAATGGAACGACTGCCCTACGAGGTGTTTCGGTCAGCGTTGACCCAGGAGAATTTGCTTACATCGTAGGACCTTCAGGAGCAGGGAAGTCAACCTTTATTCGTTCTCTATATCGTGAAGTAAAAATTGATAAAGGAAGCCTAACAGTTGCAGGTTTTAATCTGGTAAAAATTAAGAAGAAAGATATTCCTCTACTTCGTCGTAGTGTTGGAGTAGTCTTCCAGGACTATAAACTCTTACCTAAGAAAACTGTCTACGAAAATATTGCTTATGCTATGGAAGTAATCGGGGAAAATCGTCGTAATATCAAAAAACGTGTGATGGAAGTTTTGGACTTGGTTGGGTTGAAGCACAAGGTTCGTTCTTTCCCAAATGAGCTCTCAGGTGGAGAACAACAGCGAATTGCGATTGCGCGTGCTATTGTAAACAATCCAAAAGTATTGATAGCCGATGAACCAACAGGAAACTTGGATCCGGATAATTCATGGGAAATTATGAATCTTTTGGAACGGATTAACCTACAAGGGACAACTATTTTAATGGCGACTCATAATAGCCAGATTGTAAATACCTTGCGCCACCGTGTCATTGCCATTGAAAATGGACGTGTCGTTCGTGACGAATCAAAAGGAGAGTATGGATACGATGATTAGTAGATTTTTTCGCCATTTATTTGAATCACTAAAAAGTTTGAAACGAAATGGTTGGATGACAGTGGCTGCTGTCAGCTCAGTCATGATTACGTTAACCTTGGTTGCGATATTTGCTTCTGTTATTTTCAATACAGCGAAACTGGCTACAGATATTGAAAATAATGTCCGAGTAATGGTTTACATTCGTAAGGATGTCGCTGATAATAGTGAAACCATTGAAAAAGAAGGTCAAACTGTTACAAATAATGACTACCACAAGGTATATAATGCCTTGAAGGGCATGTCTACGGTTAAGAGTGTTACTTTTTCAAGTAAAGAAGAACAATATGAAAAATTAACTGAGACAATGGGTGACAACTGGAAAATCTTTGAAGGTGACGCTAATCCTCTCTATGATGCCTATATCGTTGATACAAATACCCCGAGTGATGTTCAAAAAGTAGCTGAAGAAGCTAAGAAAATTGAAGGGGTGTCAGAAGTACAAGATGGTGGTGCAAACACCCAACGTCTGTTCCAACTTGCTTCCTTCATTCGTGTTTGGGGATTAGTCATAGCAGGCCTCTTGATTTTCATTGCAGTTTTCTTAATTTCTAATACTATTCGTATTACAATTATTTCTCGCAGTCGCGAAATTCAAATTATGCGCTTGGTTGGTGCTAAGAATAGTTATATCCGTGGCCCTTTCTTACTTGAAGGTGCCTTCATTGGTTTGCTTGGAGCAACTGCTCCATCAGTATTGGTCTTTATTGTTTATCGAATGGTTTATCAATCGGTCAATAAGTCATTAGTAGGTCAAAATCTTTCGATGATTTCACCAGAATTATTCAGTCCACTGATGATTGCCCTCTTGTTTGTTATTGGAATTTTTATTGGTTCAATTGGATCAGGAATTTCAATGCGTCGATTCTTAAAAATTTAAATTTGAATAGATGTATATTTGAGGAGATTTTAATATCTCCTTTTTTACTACAAAAATTTTAGAAAAAAGTTTACTTTTTTTTATAAAAGCCTTTACAAAAAAAATTAAAGTGGTATAATTAATACATAGTTAAGTGCAAACGTTTTCGTAAAACGTTTGCCTAAATAAAAATAAAGGAGATTTGAATGATGAAAGATACATTCAAAAATGTCTTGTCTTTCGAGTTTTGGCAAAAATTCGGTAAGGCTTTGATGGTGGTTATCGCCGTTATGCCGGCTGCTGGTTTGATGATTTCAATCGGTAAGTCGCTTGTGATGATTAACCCTAACTTTGCTCCACTCGTTATTACTGGTGGTGTACTAGAGCAAATCGGTTGGGGAGTTATCGGTAACCTTCACATTTTGTTTGCCCTAGCAATTGGAGGAAGCTGGGCTAAAGAACGTGCTGGTGGTGCTTTTGCCGCTGGTCTTGCCTTTATCTTGATTAACCGTATCACTGGTACAATCTTTGGTGTATCAGGAGACATGTTGAAAAATCCAGATGCTATGGTAACAACTCTCTTTGGTGGATCAATCAAAGTTGCTGACTACTTCGTTAGCGTTATGGAAGCACCTGCCTTAAACATGGGTGTATTCGTAGGGATTATCTCTGGTTTTGTAGGGGCAACTGCTTACAACAAATACTACAACTTCCGTAAACTTCCTGATGCACTTTCATTCTTCAACGGGAAACGTTTCGTACCATTTGTAGTTATTCTTCGTTCAGCAATCGCTGCAATTCTACTTGCTGCCTTTTGGCCAGTAGTTCAAACTGGTATCAATAGCTTTGGTATCTGGATTGCAAACTCACAAGAAACTGCTCCAATCCTTGCACCATTCTTGTATGGTACTTTGGAACGTTTGCTCTTGCCATTTGGTCTTCACCACATGTTGACAATCCCAATGAACTATACAGCTCTTGGTGGTACTTATGAGATTTTGACAGGTGCAGCTAAAGGCACTCAAGTATTTGGTCAAGACCCACTATGGCTTGCATGGGTAACAGACCTTGTTAACCTTAAAGGTACAGATGCAAGTCACTACCAACAATTGTTAGATACTGTTCACCCAGCTCGTTTCAAAGTTGGACAAATGATCGGTTCATTCGGTATCTTGATGGGTGTGATCGTGGCTATCTACCGTAATGTCGATGCTGATAAGAAACATCAATATAAAGGTATGATGATTGCGACAGCTCTTGCAACATTCTTGACAGGGGTTACTGAACCAATCGAATACATGTTCATGTTTGTAGCAACACCTATGTATCTTGTTTACTCACTTGTTCAAGGTGCTGCCTTCGCTATGGCTGACGTTGTAAACCTACGTATGCACTCATTCGGTTCAATCGAGTTCTTGACTCGTACACCTATTGCAATCAGTGCTGGTATCGGTATGGATATCATTAACTTCATTTGGGTAACCGTTCTCTTTGCTGTAATCATGTACTTCATCGCAAACTTCATGATTCAAAAATTCAACTACGCAACCCCAGGACGTAACGGAAACTACGAAACTGCTGAAGGTTCAGAAGAAGCTAGCAGCGCAGTGAAAGTTGCAGCAGGTTCTCAAGCTGTAAACATTATCAACCTTCTTGGTGGACGTGCAAACATCGTTGATGTGGATGCATGTATGACTCGTCTTCGTGTAACTGTTAAAGACGCAGACAAAGTCGGTGATGCAGAACAATGGAAAGCAGAAGGAGCTATGGGTCTTGTCATGAAAGGACAAGGAGTTCAAGCTATCTACGGTCCAAAAGCAGACGTATTGAAATCTGATATCCAAGATATTCTTGATTCAGGTGAAATCATTCCTGAAACTCTTCCAAGTCAAATGACAGAAACGCAACAAAATACTGTTCAATTCAAAGGTCTTACTGAGGAAGTTTACTCAGTAGCTGACGGTCAAGTTGTTGCCTTGGAACAAGTAAAAGATCCAGTATTTGCTCAAAAAATGATGGGTGATGGATTTGCTGTAGAACCTGCAAATGGAAACATTGTATCTCCAGTTTCAGGTACTGTATCAAGCATCTTCCCTACAAAACATGCTCTTGGTCTTGTGACTGAAGCAGGTCTTGAAGTACTTGTTCACATTGGTTTGGACACAGTAAGTCTTGAAGGAAAACCATTTACAGTTCATGTAGCTGAAGGACAAAAAGTTGCAGCAGGTGACCTTCTTGTCACAGCTGACTTGGATGCTATCCGTGCAGCAGGTCGTGAAACTTCTACAGTAGTTGTCTTCACAAATGCTGAAGCTATTAAATCAGTTAAATTAGAACAAACAGGTTCTCTTGCAGCTAAAACAGCAGTTGCTAAGGTAGAATTGTAATATACTTGAGGTTGGAAGCTGTTTTCCAACCTCTTGTTTTAGGAGAAAAGCATGAAATTTTTAACACTCAATACTCATAGCTGGATGGAAAAAGAAGCTGAGGAAAAATTCCAGTTCTTGCTTGAAGATATTCTTGATAAAGACTATGATTTGATTTGTTTCCAAGAAATCAATCAGGAGATCACCTCGCAAGAGGTGGAGGTTAATGATCTCTATCAAGCTTTGCCAGCAGCTGAGCCTATTCACCAAGATCACTATGTTAGACTTTTGGTTGAGAAGTTATCAGAGCAAGGGAAAAATTACTACTGGACTTGGGCCTATAACCATATCGGTTATGACCGCTATCATGAAGGTGTGGCTATCTTGTCTAAAACACCTATTGAAGCAAGAGAAATTTTGGTTTCAGATGTGGATGATCCAACAGATTATCACACTCGTCGAGTTGCTTTAGCAGAAACAGTAGTTGAAGGTAAAGAGCTTGCGGTTGCCAGTGTCCACCTTTCTTGGTGGGATAAAGGTTTCCAAGAAGAATGGGCACGATTTGAGGCTGTATTGAAAGAATTGAACAAGCCACTTTTGCTTGCTGGGGATTTCAACAACCCAGCTGGTCAGGAAGGATACCAAGCTATTTTAGCTAGTCCATTAGGCTTACAAGACGCATTTGAAGTTGCTCAAGAGAAAAGTGGTAGCTATACTGTTCCACCAGAAATTGATGGCTGGAAGGGGAACACAGAACCCCTTCGAATCGACTATGTTTTTACTACCAAAGAGTTAGCGGTGGAAAATTTACATGTGGTATTTGATGGCAACAAGAGTCCGCAAGTGAGTGATCACTATGGCTTGAATGCTACTTTAAACTGGAAATAGTGACTGAAAAGAGGTTGGGATTATAAAATTCCATCCTTTTTCTAACTAGAGAAGCTACTGGAAATAGCCAAATAAGTGAGACTACTGTAATGGAATAAAATATGGTATAATTGATAAGATAGATAGAATCGAGGATATTATGTCATTTACGAAATTTCAATTTAAAAACTATATTAGAGAAGCCTTAGAGGAGTTAAAATTTACAACTCCAACAGAGGTGCAAGATAAGTTGATTCCGATTGTTTTGGCAGGTCGTGACCTAGTAGGAGAATCAAAAACAGGTTCAGGTAAGACTCATACTTTCTTGTTACCGATTTTCCAGCAATTAGATGAAGCTAGCGATAGTGTACAGGCAGTGATTACTGCACCGAGCCGTGAATTAGCTACTCAGATTTACCAAGCAGCTCGTCAAATTTCAGCCCATTCAGATGTTGAAGTTCGTGTGGTTAATTATGTAGGTGGTACGGATAAGGCTCGCCAGATTGAGAAATTGGCAAGCAATCAGCCTCATATTGTTATCGGTACTCCAGGTCGTATCTACGACTTGGTTAAATCTGGTGATTTGGCCATTCACAAGGCTAAGACCTTTGTGGTTGATGAGGCAGACATGACCTTGGATATGGGATTCTTGGAAACTGTTGATAAGATTGCTGGCAGCCTTCCAAAAGATTTGCAATTCATGGTCTTCTCAGCGACGATCCCACAAAAGTTGCAACCATTCTTGAAAAAATACTTATCAAATCCTGTTATGGAGAAAATCAAGACTAAAACGGTCATTTCTGACACTATTGATAATTGGTTGATTTCTACTAAGGGACGTGACAAGAATGCTCAAATTTACCAGTTGACTCAGTTGATGCAACCGTATTTGGCAATGATTTTTGTTAACACTAAAACGCGTGCTGATGAGTTGCATTCATATCTGACTGCTCAAGGTTTGAAGGTGGCAAAAATCCATGGAGATATTGCCCCTCGTGAGCGCAAGCGTATCATGAATCAGGTGAAAAATCTAGATTTTGAGTATATTGTAGCAACGGATTTGGCAGCGCGTGGAATTGACATTGAAGGTGTCAGTCATGTTATCAATGATGCCATTCCGCAAGACTTATCTTTCTTTGTGCACCGTGTTGGTCGTACTGGACGAAACGGCTTACCAGGTACAGCTATTACCCTCTATCAGCCAAGTGATGACTCGGATATCCGTGAGTTGGAGAAATTGGGAATCAAGTTTACTCCTAAGATGGTCAAAGACGGAGAATTTCAAGATACCTATGACCGTGATCGTCGTGCCAACCGTGAGAAAAAACAAGATAAGCTTGATATCGAAATGATTGGTTTGGTTAAAAAGAAAAAGAAAAAAGTCAAACCGGGTTATAAGAAAAAAATTCAATGGGCGGTTGATGAAAAGCGCCGCAAGACCAAACGCGCTGAAAATCGCGCTCGAGGTCGTGCAGAGCGTAAAGCTAAACGCCAAACATTTTAAAATAGGCTGGAAAAAATTCATTTTAGTAAATAACGAAAAATCGGCTGTTTCCACAATAAAACGTATAATATCAAGATTTTAGCACATCTGATATTATGCGTTTTTCTGCTTTTAAAGACTTTTTCCTCAGTCACGTGCGTCGAAGGTTATGAAGGTTATATAGTAGATTGGAACTAGAATAGTACGTTACAACTGCTAAAAATATTTCTAGAAATTAATTTGACTTTCCTAATCTATTTCTTCACCTCTTATTTCAATCTACTATACAAAAAAACTCCAAACGCGATACAATAAAGGTGTTCAAGCCAATTGTAAAGCGAAAGGAGAAAAATATGGCACAAAAGGCTCATAGTTTATCGCACACA